>NZ_JAALED010000209.1:0-5174 GCF_014145155.1 Dietzia sp. B19
GGCCGACCGCGAGCGGCTCAACGTGCACGGCTCGGGGATCTCGCTCGGCCACCCCGTCGGGGCCACGGGGACCCGCATCCTCACCACGATGGCCCGCGAGCTCGCCCGCCGGCAGGGCCGGCTCGCCCTGGAGACGATGTGCCTGGGCGGCGGACAGGGCCTGGCCGCCGCGTTCGAGAGGGTGCCGTGACCCGGTGTGCGTCACGGACCCCGGCGAGACCGACGAATTCACGATGAGTTAACTCACACTCGTGTGATTCGGGCGTAGCGTGGGTCACAACGGTCGGTGGGGAAGCCGACCGTCGGGAGGTCCCAGCCGATGATCGATCCACTCGATCGGGAGGGGGCCGGCACCCGGCCCCGTCACCACCAGGTGACCTGGGCCGACCGGTCCACCCCCAGCTCGCCCGCGGGTGCCGCGGGCCAGGAGTCCGCCGTGACCGACACCGTACGCACCTACGTCCTCGACACCTCGGTTCTGCTCTCTGACCCGTGGGCCGTCACCCGCTTCGCCGAGCACCGCGTGGTGCTGCCCATCGCGGTGATCGGGGAGTTGGAGGGCAAGCGACACCACCCCGAGCTGGGCTACTTCGCCCGCGAGGCGCTCCGACTCCTCGAGGATCTGCGCCTCCGCCACGGACGGCTCGACGGCGACCTGCCCATCACCGACCAGGGGGGAACCCTGCGGGTCGAGCTCAACCACACCGACCAGGCGATCCTGCCCGCCGGGTTCCGGAACACGGGGGAGGACTCCCGGATCCTCGCGTGCGCGCTCAACCTCCGCGCCGAGGGCCTCGACACCGTCCTGGTCTCCAAGGACGTGCCGCTGCGGGTCAAGGCGGGCTCCGTGGGACTGCCCGCCGACGAGTACCACGCCCAGGACGTGGTGCTGACCGGCTACAGCGGGGTCGCGAACCTGCCCGCCACCCAGGACCTCGTGGACACCCTGTTCTCCGACGGCGGGGCCTCGCCCCTCGCGGCCCGGGCGGCCGGCCTGGACGTGGAGACGCCGGTGCACTGCGGGATCCGGGTCCAGACCGAGTCGTCCTCGGCGCTGGCCCGCGTCACCGACGGCGGCGGCCTCAAGCTCGTCCGCGGCGACATCGAGGTGTTCGGACTGCGCGGTCGCTCCGCCGAGCAGCGCATCGCCATCGACTGCCTGCTGGACGAGTCGATCGGGATCGTCTCCCTCGGAGGCCGGGCGGGGACGGGCAAGTCCGCGCTCGCCCTGTGCGCGGGGCTCGAGTCGGTACTGGAGCGTCGCCGCCACCGCAAGATCGTGGTGTTCCGGCCCCTCTACGCCGTGGGCGGACAGGAGCTCGGGTACCTGCCTGGGAGCGAGACGGAGAAGATGTCGCCGTGGTCCCAGGCGGTGTTCGACACCCTCGAGGGCCTGGTCAGCGAGAACGTGATCGACGAGGTGATGGACCGGGAGATCCTGGAGGTGCTGCCGCTGACCCACATCCGCGGCCGGAGCCTGCACGACTCGTTCGTGATCGTCGACGAGGCGCAGTCACTCGAGCGCAACGTCCTGCTCACGGTGCTCTCCAGGCTGGGGACGGGATCGCGCGTGGTGCTCACCCACGACGTGGCCCAGCGGGACAACCTGCGGGTCGGCCGTCACGACGGGATCCAGGCCGTGGTGGAGAAGCTCAAGGGGCATCCGTTGTTCGCACACGTCACCCTCAACCGCTCGGAGCGCTCGGCGATCGCCGAGCTGGTCACCACGATGCTCGAGGAGTTCCACCCGGACGCCGAGCCGGGGGAGCTGCGCCGGATCCACGCGGCATGACCGACGGGTGAGCAGAACCTGCGCTGCGTGCCCGGACCGGGCACGCAGCGCAGGTCCCACCCGGGTCTCGTCAGTCCTGTGAGGGAGCCCGCGTCCGGGGTCAGCGCTCGCGGTCGAGGCCCGTCATCCCCAACACGTCGAGGCGGCGGTCCAGCTCGTCCTCGCTCAGCGGGTCGGGGACGAAGCCCAGGGCGATGACGGCCTCGCGGATCGTCAACCCTTCCGCCAGGGCGTGCTTGGCCACCCGGGCGGCCTCCTCGTAGCCGATCGCCGAGTTGAGCGGGGTGACGATCGAGGGCGAGGACTCGGCGTACCGGCGCATCCGCTCGACGTCGGGCTCGATCCCGTCGATGCAGCGTTCGGCGAACAGGGTCGTGGACGTGGTGAGGATCCGGGCGGACTCCAGGACGTTGCGGGCCATCACCGGGATCGCCGTGTTGAGTTCGAAGGCCCCGGTGGCGCCGGCCCAGGCCACGGCCGCGTCGTTGCCCACGACCTGGGCGGCGACCTGGGAGATGGTCTCGCACAGTACGGGGTTGACCTTGCCGGGCATGATCGACGACCCGGGCTGCAGGTCCGGCAGGTGGATCTCGGACAACCCCGTCATGGGACCGGACCCCATCCACCGGACGTCGTTGGCGATCTTGGTGAGCGAGACGGCGATCGTGCGCAGCGCACCGGAGAGCTCCACGAGACCGTCGCGGGCGGACTGCGCCTCGAACGGGTCCTCCGCCAGGCGCAGCTCCTCGAGCCCCGTGAGTGAGCGCAGTTCCTCGACCACCGCGGAGCCGAAACCGTCCGGCGCGTTGAGTCCGGTGCCGGCCGCGGTGCCACCGATCGGGAGCTCGCCCACCCGGGGCAGGGTGGCGCACACGCGCTCGGCCCCGGCCCGGATCTGGCGCGCGTACCCCCCGAACTCCTGGCCGAGGGTCACGGGCACCGCGTCCATGAGATGGGTGCGGCCGGACTTGACCACCTCCCGCCACTCGACGGACTTGCGCTCGAACGACCCGGCCAGCCCACCCAGCGCGGGGACGAGCTCGGTCAGCGCCAACTCCGTCGCGGCGACATGCGTGGCGGTGGGGAAGGTGTCGTTGGAGGACTGCGACATGTTGACGTCGTCGTTCGGGTGGACCGTGACGCCCTCGGCCGCGCACATCGAGGCGATGACCTCGTTGGCGTTCATGTTCGAGCTGGTTCCGGAGCCGGTCTGGAACACGTCGACGGGGAAGTGGTCGTCGACCTCACCCTCCGCGATCCGTCCGGCCGCGGACACGATGGCGTCGACCTTGGTCTTCTCGAGGAGACCGAGACGGCCGTTGACGGTCGCGCAGGCGGACTTGAGTAGGCCGAGGGCGCGAATCTGTGCTCGCTCGAGACCGCTGCCCGAGACCGGGAAGTTCTCCACCGCCCGCTGGGTCTGGGCCCGCCAGAGCGCGTCGACGGGTACCCGGACCTCACCCATGGTGTCGTGCTCGATACGGAATCCACTCTGGTCAGCCATACGGTCAGAGTAGGCGGGCACGCCGCACCGTGCAGGCGCTCTCGGCGCGGCGGGCCCGGGTGGGGTCAGCTGTCGCGCGTCCCCTGGCCGTAGTCGACCGCCGAGAACTCGCGGAGCTTCTCCATGCGGTGGCGGGCCTCGACGTGCCGGACCGTGCCCGACTTCGATCGCATGACCAGCGACCTGGTGACGGCGCCGTTCGAGCGGTAGCTGACGCCACGGACCATGTCGCCGTTGGTGATACCGGTCGCCGCGAAGAAGCAGTTGTCACCCTTGACCAGGTCGTCGGTGCCGAGGAACGCATCCACGTCGAGGCCGGCGTCCACGGCCTTCTGGCGTTCGGCGTCGTCCTGCGGCCAGAGCTGCCCCTGGATCTCCCCGCCCATGCACTTCATGGCGCAGGCGGTGATGATCCCCTCCGGGGTGCCGCCGATGCCCATGAGGATGTCCACCGAGCTGTCGTCCGAGGCGGCGGCGACGCCGCCGGCCACGTCCCCGTCCATGATCAGCCGGACCTTGGCGCCGGCCGCGCGGATCTCCGCGATGAGTTCGGCGTGCCGGGGGCGGTCGAGGACGCAGACCGTCATGTCCCCGACGTCGATGTTCTTGGCCTTGGCCACGGACAGGATGTTCCATTCGGTGGACTTGGACAGGTCGATGTGACCGACCGCGTCCGGCCCCACGGCGATCTTGCGCATGTAGAACACCGCGGAGGGGTCGAACATCGCGCCACGCTCGGCGACCGCGATGACGGCGATCGAGTTGGGCCGGCCCTCGGCCATGAGGCGCGTCCCGTCGATCGGGTCCACGGCCACGTCGACCGCGGGACCGTGCCCGGTGCCGACCTTCTCGCCGTTGAACAGCATCGGCGCCTCGTCCTTCTCGCCCTCGCCGATCACCACGACGCCGTCCATGTCGACGGTGCCGATGAGCTCGCGCATGGCGTCCACGGCCGCGCCGTCACCCCCGAGCTTGTCGCCCCGGCCCACCCACCGGCCGGCCGCGAGCGCGGCGGCCTCGGTGACTCGGACGAGCTCCATGGCGAGGTTACGGTCGGGGCGTAGGGCGTCTGACATGTGGCGTCGGGCTCCTCGGATAGCTGCGCGCGAACAGACGTGGCCACTCGCCGCACGATGGGGTGTCGGCGCTCATTGTTGCACCTCCCGACGCCCGCCGGGGGCCAGGCGCCCGACATGCCCCGGGTGGGTGGGATACTGGACGCCGTGGCCGAGCCGAAACCGAGAATCCTGCAGGGCAACCGCGACATGTTCTGGTCGGTGGTGGTGCTCATGGCGATCGTCGGGATCTTCGCCGGAGTCGCGGGCCAGTGCACCTTCAGCCCGTCCGGACCACAGCAGGGCGCCATCCCCGAGTTCGACGCCGAGGCCTCCCTGCGCCAGGACGCGCGCAGCCTGGGCTTCCCGGTCCGGTCCCCGGACGTCCCGGAGGAGTGGACCTCGAACTCGGGGCGGGTCGAGAGCTTCGCCGACACCACCTCGAGTCACGTCGGCTGGGTGACGGGCGAGCGGAGCTTCGTCGAACTGGTCCAGTCCGACGCCCCCGAGGAGGCGTTCCGGTCACTGAACGGCGGGCCGCGACCGAGCCGGACCATCGTGCCGGTGACCGGGCAGGAGTGGACCGTGTACACCGGCGACGACGTCCGCCCGGTGTGGGTGCTGGACCTGGACGACGTCCGCGTGGCGGTGACCGGGTCGGCCACCACCTCGGACTTCGAGGCGTTGGCCGCGGCCGTCCAGGACGCCGAACCGCTCCCGAGCAGCCGGTAGCCAGCGGTTCGACCGCCGCCGGTTCGACCGCCGCCAGATCGACCCTGGCCGGCCGGGCGCGCGGGGGGTGTGGCCTCCTAGGTACGGCTTA
>NZ_JAALED010000210.1:0-4809 GCF_014145155.1 Dietzia sp. B19
GGCGGCCTCCGTCGCGGCGGTGTCCCCCGCGTCGGCCGTCCGCGCGACGGTGTCCTCGGCGCCGGTCGCCTGCGAATCGACCGTCTGTGAGTCGACCGTCTGCGGATCGGTCTGCTGAGCGGCCCGGACCGGGGCGGGCTGGTACTCGGCCACCACGACGTGGGCGTTGGTCCCGCCGAAGCCGAATCCGGAGACACCGGCCAGCGCCCGGCCGCTGTAGCGCGGCCACGGCCGGTTCTCCGTGACGACGCTCAGCCGCGCGGCGTCGAAGTCGATGTACGGGTTGGGGCCGGCGAAGTTGAGGGTGGGCGGGAGCGAGTCGTGCCCCATCCCGAGGATGATCTTGGCCAGGCCCGCGGCACCGGCCGCCGACTCCATGTGCCCGAAGTTGGTCTTGGCCGAGCCCAGCAGCGTGGGTCGATCGGCGTCGCGGCCGCGGCCGAGCACCTGTCCGATCGCGGTGGCCTCGATGGGGTCACCGAGGATCGTGCCCGTGCCGTGGGCCTCGATGTAGTCGACGTCCCTCGGGTCCACACCCGCGTCGGCGTACGCCTGGCGCAGCACCGCCACCTGGGCGTCCGGGTTGGGGGCGGTCATCCCGTTGGAGCGTCCGTCGGAGTTGACGGCGGACCCCTTGATGACGGCGAGGACCACGTCCCCGTCCCGTTCGGCCTCGGACAGGCGCTTCAGGATGAACAGTCCCCCGCCCTCCGCCCGGCAGATGCCGTTGGCGTCGGAGGAGAAGGCCTTGATGCGCCCGTCGGGGCTGAGCGCGGCCCCGGTCTTGGCGAAGCCCATGGTGGCGGCGGGCGCCAGCATCATGTTGACGCCACCGGCCACGGCCAGGTCGGACTCGTGCAGGCGCAGCGAGTTGACGGCCTCGTGGATCGCGACCAGGGAGGTCGAGCACGCGGTGTCCAGGGTCATCGAGGGGCCGCGGAAGTCGAACGTGTACGACACCCGGTTGGAGATGATCGAGTTGGAGGCGCCCGTGACCGCGTACGGGGAGGCGGCGGCGGAGTCGGAGGTGAGGAACACCTGGTAGTCGCTGGACGACGAACCGATGAACACGCCCACCTCGTGGCCCTTGAGGTCACTCGCGGGCAGGTGCGCGTGCTCGAGGGCCTCCCAGGTGAGCTCGAGTGCGAGCCGCTGCTGCGGGTCCACCATCTCCGCCTCGCGGGGACTCATGCCGAAGAACTCGGCGTCGAAGTCCCGCACCTCGGAGTCGTCGAGCCACCCGCCCCGGTCCGGGGCCTCGGCCAGGACCTGCTGGACGTAGGAGTCACCCGCCCACTCGGACCAGCGGGTCGCCGGACGCGGGCTGGTGGCGTCCCGGCCCTCGGACAGCAGTTCCCAGGTGGCCTCGGGCGAGTCCGCGCCGCCCGGGAAACGGGTGGCGAAGCCGATCACGGCGACGTCGAACTCCATCCCCGCCCCACGGTGGCGGAAGGTGTGGAGGTCTCCGGGCTCGTCGATCTCGGCCGGTCCGTTGACCACGTACTCGGCGAGAGAGGCGATGGTGGGGTGCTGGTAGGCCACCGTGGCGTCCAGGGGACGGCCGAGCAGGTCCTCGAGATCCGCCGAGAGGGTCACCGCGTCCCGGGAGGACAGCCCGAACTCCTCGAGGGAGCGGTCGTCGGTCACCTTGGCGACGTCGAGCCCGGTGGCCCGGGAGACCCAGCCCCGCAACCAGTCGCGGAGCTCTACTACCGTCATCTCGCTCTGTGCCATCGTGGGGATCGCCTTTCCATCGGGTCTCGTCCGGTGTGCTCGCCCGTCGCCGCCGCGCACCGGTGGTGCCGTGACGCGGCCCGGAAACTACTCCGCCGGCTCGTCGGGGAAGGCCGTCTGCTGGTGGCCTCCCCGCAGGGTCCCGCCGACGTAGGCGGTCTTGCAGGCGCGGCGGGCGATCTTGCCGCTGGAGGTTCGGGGGATGGACCCGGCGGGGACCAGGATCACGTCCTGCGCGGTGACCCCGTGCCTCGCCGAGATCGCCGAGCGGACCGCGTCCGCGATGGGTCCGGGATCCGCCTTCCCCGCACCGGGGGCGCGCTCGCCCACCACCACGAGGGTCTCCGAGGAGTCATCGGAGGGGATCACGGCGCCGTTACGGGCGTCGATCGGGAGCTGGTTGGCCGGCACGGAGAACGCGGCGACGAAGCCCGGGCGCAGCGAGGCGGAGGCGTCCTGCGCGGTGTTCTCGAGATCCTGCGGGTAGTGATTGCGTCCGGCGACGATCACGAGGTCCTTGACCCGACCGGTGATGTACAGCTGGCCGTCCACGTAGGCGCCGTAGTCACCCGTGCGGAGCCACCGTGCGTCCTCGGGGACGGTGCCGAACTCGCGCACCGTCCTCGAGTGCTCCGGGAGCCGCTCCGTGAGCCTGTTGCCGAACGTGGCCTCGGACTCCTCCGGCCGACCCCAGTAGGCCCGCCCGACGTTGGTGCCGTAGAGCCAGATCTCCCCGACCCGGCCCTCGGGCAGTTCCCGGCCGGTGCCGTCGTGCTCGCCCGTCGACCCGTCGACACCCGGCTCGACGATCACCGCCCACTGGCTGGGGGCCACGTACCCGCACGCCACCTGCGGGATGGCGTCCTCGTTGCCCTCCACCGCGTCGGGGTCCAGGACGGTCATGACGCCCTTGTTGAGGTCCTCCCGGTCCACGTGGATGACGATCGCCTCGTCGTCCTTGCGGGGCGAGGAGACGAAGAGCGTCGCCTCGGCCATGCCGTAGGAGGGCTTGATGGCGGTCGGCGCCAACCCGTACGGGGCGAACGCCTCGTTGAACGCGCGCATCGAGGCGGGGGTGACCGGCTCGGACCCGTTGATGATGCTGGTGACCCCGGAGAGGTCGAGCGACTCGCCCTCCCGGGGCAGGCCACGACGGGCCGCGTGTTCGAACGCGAAGTTGGGGGCGGCGGCGAAGACCCCGTCGCCGTCGGACATCGCCCCGAGCTGGGTGACCCACCGCCCGGGACGCTGCACGAAGGCCCGGGGGCTCATGACGGTGATCGTGGCGCCGCCCATCGCCGGCAGGATCACGGTGAGCAGACCCATGTCGTGGAACAGCGGCAGCCAGGTCACGCCGCGGGAGGCGCGGGTCAGGCCCAGCCCGTCGAAGAGCTGCATGACGTTGGTGACGACGTTGCGGTGCGTGATCTCCACGCCGGCGGGGACGCGGGTCGACCCGGAGGTGTACTGCAGGTAGGCGATGTCGTCCGCACCCAGATCGGGCCGGGTCCAGCCCGAGCCCAGCTCGGCGGGGATCGCGTCGACGGCGACCGTGCGGGGCCGCTCCCGGGCGGGCAGGTCGCGGAAGAGCTTGCGGACCCCCGCCGCCGACTCGGTGGAGGTGAGGATGACGGACGGCGTGCAGTCCCCGAGGACCGCGTGGAGTCTGTCGTGATGACCCGGCTCGTCCGGATCGAACAACGGCACGGCGGTGAGACCGGCGTGGATGGCGGCGAAGAACGAGACGATGTAGTCGAGCCCCTGGGGCGCGAGGATGGCCACGCGGTCTCCCCGCTCCGCCACCTGCTGCAGCCGTGCGGCGATGGCGTAGAGCCGGTCCCCGAAGTCCGACCACGACAGTTCGGCGACCTCACCCTGCCGCGACGACGAGTAGTCGATGTAGCGGTAGATCAGCCCGTCCGCCGCGGGGTCCCGGCGTGCTGCGGAGACGTTGGATTCGACGAAGTCGACCAGGGTGGTGCGATCAGGGATGACGATCGCCCCGCTGGCGTCGTGGTACTGCTCGAACTCCACGTTGCTCCGTTCCGAACCGATGACTGGATG
This sequence comes from Dietzia sp. B19, assembly GCF_014145155.1. Taxonomy (NCBI): domain Bacteria; kingdom Bacillati; phylum Actinomycetota; class Actinomycetes; order Mycobacteriales; family Dietziaceae; genus Dietzia; species Dietzia sp. B19. The sequence continues at coordinate 3,799 of NZ_JAALED010000210.1, forward strand.
GTCGACGTCGCCGACCTCGGACATACCGGGCGACAAGCTTGGTCGATCTTACAGCGTGCCCCTGCGCACATCCGAACTCCGAATCCTCGACCCGGCCAGGCGTGTCGCGCCCATGCACGGTACTCGGTCGGGCGGTCAGTCGTGGGCGATCTCCGGTGCCGCGTCGACGAGTTCCCGCACGTGTCCGATGGTCCACTCCGGAACCGTGGTCCCCATGACGACGTCCGGGTTGGTCGCGTACATGGCGTGGATGGCGTTGTTGGCGACGAACTCCTGGAACCGGGCCGCCCCGTCCACCACGTTGAGCGGGGCGTTGCAGATGAGGTCCCGGGAGTCGCAGATCTGGGCGGTCCGGTCGTCGAGCGCCCCGAAGCCGCCGGGCCGCGGGCCGGTCATGGTGGCACCCGCGATGAGCTGCGTGAAGCCCGTCACCGGCTGGAGCGAGATCTCCATCCCCTGACCGGTCCCCGGCGACAGCCCCGGGGACTGGCCCTCGCCGGGCAGGCGCCGACCGTCGGCGATGAGGACCGAACCCCGGACGAGCTCCGCCGGGACCGGCCCGTTGCCGGTGCCGATCTCGCTGGTGAGGTCGCCGGCGATCACCGCCCCCTGGGAGAAGCCGAGCAGGATGTAGGAGGTGTACGGGCAGCGGTCGTGGACCGCGACCAACTCGGCGCGCGCGCGATCCGTGCCCTCGGCCCGGCTCTGGTCGTAGGTGATCTCGTCGGGGCGCTGGGGGTTCCGGAACTGTGCCACGTACGGGACCGTGAAGACCTCCAGGCGCTCGGCGGGGTACTGCTCCCCCAGCGGGTCCGTGATGGTCTTGAGCAGCGCGTTGGGCAGGAACGACGGCGCGTAGGGGTCGTCGGTGGGGCTGCTCTCCCAGGTGCCCGGCACGGCGATCATCTGCACGTCGGGGCAATCCGCGGGCTGGGTCAGCTCCGGCTCCGCCGGGCCGGGCAGCGGGCCGTCCGGACCCGTCGGCAGTCCCCGGTCACCGATCCACCAGCC
>NZ_JAALED010000211.1:0-2881 GCF_014145155.1 Dietzia sp. B19
GGGGGCTCCCGTCATACCACCCCACCCACGTGCGTGGCAGGCTGCAGGCGAGCTTGCAGGCCTGCGGACGAGGACCGGGCCCGTCTCCGGCTCGGGTGACCGGCGGACCGGAGGGAGTCGGCCTCGGGTTCGGACTGGCTGGCGTGGTCGGAGCCGCCGTGGTCTCGGATCTGGAGGATGAGAGAGGTGCCGACGGGGTGGACAAGCGACTGAATCGGCTCACCCTCGAGCGTTGGCAGGTGTGGATCTATGTCGCGGCCATCGCCGCGGGTCTCGCATCGGGGAGCGCCATCCCGGCGACGGCGTCGATGGCCGAGGTGCTGCTGTGGCCGGTTCTCGCCCTGTTGCTCTATGCCACGTTCCTCCAGGTGCCGGTGCTGCACCTGTTCTCCGCCTCGCGCGACCTCCGGTTCTCCGGAGTGGTCCTGTTGGGCAACTTCGTACTCATGCCCCTGATCGTGTGGGCGATGGTGTCTCTCCTTCCCGCCGACCCCGCGATCCGTCTGGGCGTGTTGCTGGTGTTGCTCGTGCCGTGCACCGACTGGTTCATCTCCTTCACCCAGCTCGCCGGCGGGGATGTGCCCCGGGCCGTCGCGGTGACCCCCGTCAACCTTGTTCTACAGCTGCTCCTGCTTCCTCTTTATCTGCTGCTCATGGCGCGGGAGGAGGTCACAGGGTTGATCACGCTCAACGTGGTCGCGCCGGCGCTGCTGATCGTCGCCGTGCCCCTGATCGCGTCGACGCTCACGCAGTGGTGGGTCGATGCCCGCCCGGGGCGTCTTGTGGTGCGTGATCGATGGGCCTGGGCACCGGTTCCGCTGCTCGCTGGTGTCGTGTTTCTCGTCGCCACGGCTCAGGTGGATACCGTGCTCGGTGCGCTGAACGTTCTCCCGGTCGTCGTCCCGGTCTTCGTGGCGTTCCTGCTCGCGGCCGCGCTCACCGCCAAGGCTCTGGCGGTCTCGTTCTCTCTCCCGCCCCGACAGGCCCGGACACTCGCCTTCGGACTCGGGACCCGGAATTCGTTCGTCGTCCTTCCGCTGGCGCTCGCACTGCCTGAGGGGTTCGAGGTGGCGGCAGTGGTGATCGTGGCACAGACCCTGGTCGAGCTCCTCGGCATGATCGCCTTCCTCTGGCTGATTCCGGTGGTCTTCAGGACCGACCAGCGGTCCGCCGACGGGGGACTGTGAGGACCACCGTGTCGACGGGTCCCGGGGCGGCGGATGTGGCCACCGCACCTATCTGCGCTCGGCTGGTGCGAGGGCGGAGCGACGGTTGTCCACGGTGGTGCCGGCACACTCCACCGAGAGCCTGCTGCGTGTGTCACACGATGGCGTCGAGGGCGTGGGGCAGCGTCGTGACTCCGTCGGTCGCGAGGAAGTGGCCCGCTCCCGGGACGACCTGAGCCGACGTGCCGAGAAGACCGGCCAGGCGGTCTGTGAGGTCGACAGGAACATGATCGTCGTCGTCGGAACGCAAGATGGTGAGCGACCCGGCCCTCTCTCGGATCCCGGACAGGTCCACGCCGTCACCGATGAAGTCGTCCAGTTCGGGTAGCCCCGGCAACGGGTCGACGAATCCCGAGACGAGCACGAGACCGCCCACCTCCCACGGTCCCGTCAGGGAGGCGAGGTGGCGCAGAACGGTGAGGCAACCGAGGCTGTGGGCGACCACGATCGTGTCTCTCCCCGGGATACCGAGCTCTTCTGCGGCGGTAGCCGCCCACCGGTCCGGAGATGGGGACGTGGACTCCGGCAAGGCGGGTACTCGTGTGGGGACCCCCGCGTGTTCGAGCTGTTCTGCGAGCCACCCGAACCAATGGTCCGCGGGCGTCGCACCGTACCCGTGGAAGATCACGGCCTGGGTGGTTCTTACCGACGTCATGCCACCGAACGGTAGACCGTGCCGCAAGGGAGGGTGAGTACAGCCCTGGCGGCCTGGGTGTCGTTCCACTCCTCCGCACCGGCTCGCGGCCGGGGATCACCGAGGGGAGTGTCCGACCGTTGCTCGGGTTCAGTCCGAGCGCGGGGCAGTTGCTCACCTGCTCGCGTTGATGCATCAGTGTGCTGCCGGGTTCGGTGTCCGGCGGGCACCGGAGACCGGGCCGTGATGCTCGGAGGTTCTCGACGCGGAACGACGCGAGGTTCGCGGCGGTCGCCGTCGATCGACACAGCACGGTGTACCCGGCCACGACGGTGCGCGGTCGGCCGGCGACATGCCGTGGTGCCGGCTCGGTAGAAGACCCCGGCCCGGCCGGAGGCGCGGTAGAGGCGGTGACGGGTGAGACCGGTGAGCCCGCACACGGTCGCGATCCGCACGCCGAGGCCCCCGCCCTGAGTGCCCCCCACACGGTCGTGAGTCGGGACGGCCACTCACCGCACGCGACGGAGCTCTGGGAGGACGAGCCGAGCACTGGGAGGACGAGCCGACTCCGCCCTGCAGCTCGAGCCGCACTGATGACCGGATCGCGTAGGCCCCGTCCCCTCGGGTCGGGTAGGACACGTGGTGGCAGGGGCGGAAGTCGGGCGGCCGGAGGGGGAACACGGCAGGGACGCAGCGGGAAGACCCGTCTGTACGTGGCTTTGGCGATCTGCCGGCATGGGCCTGCAGGGGCGCCCTGGGAGGCGTTGACCAGCCGATTTGGTGTTCCGTTGGGGCGCGTGTAACTTTATCGGAGCCGCCAGGGAGCGGGGGTCGAGCCGAGAGGTTCGAGTCCTGGTTTCGGGCGGTGGCTTCGCGAAGGGGCGCCGAACGATCGGGTTGACCGATCGACTTCGGTCCGCTAGAGTAGGCGAGCTGCCTCCGATGGAGAGCGGCAACTTCCCCCTAAGGTATGTGGCGATAGTGCCACATGGCGACGGTGTGGTGGTGTTGTTTGAGAACT
>NZ_JAALED010000212.1:0-3175 GCF_014145155.1 Dietzia sp. B19
GACGGCACGCCCGTCGTCGTCACCGCCGCGCACTGTGCGGGCGCAGACGGCACCCGCGCCGCGTTCGCCGACGGCGAGGAGTTCGGCACCATGACGCGGACCCAGCGCGACGGCATCGACACGGCGCTCGTGGCCGTCGACCCGGAGCTCGCCGACCGCTTCCGCACCAACCTGGTCGGCGCCGGCCCCGACACCACCCAGGCGATCACCGGCACAGCCGACCCGGTCGTCGGACAGAAGGCCTGCAAGACCGGGTTCCGGACCGGTTTCTCCTGTGGCACCGTCTCCGAGGTCGGCGCGATGATCGACGTCGCCGGCTCCCGCACCATCGCCAACGCGTTCACGGTGGATCTCTGCGCCCTCCCCGGGGACAGCGGCGGCGTCGTGTTCTCGGGCGACAAGGCCCTGGGGATCTCCAGCGCCTCCAACGTCGCCGAGACCGGGACCTGCGCCAACGCCGACGCCGTGGCCAGGGAGAACGGGTACGTCCCGCGCCTGTCGGCGGTCCCGATCTCCGACGTCCTGGCCGCGCATCCCGGTCTGACGCTGCGCACCAACTGATCCAGAACGACCCGCGGGCCCCGTCCCACGAATCGAGTGCACTCCGCTAAGGGGAACCTCAACTCGTGGGACGGGGCCCGCGTGGCTTACCTTTAACGACAAGACCGTCGACGGGCACCCCTGGGGTCGTCAGGTGCTCGTGCGTCGAGAAGTGCGACGAAAGGCCGCGAACCATGTCAGGCGTGACCATCACTCTCGGGACGATCGGTGTCCTGCTCAGTTTATTTGCTTGGGCCTCATTCATCGGCGGCGTATCGCGGATGGTCCGGAGCATCCTGCTGGGCCAGAAGGACGGCTTCAACCGGTTCGGCTCCCCGTTCTTACGGATGAAGAACACGTTCGTCGAGGTGGCCGCCCACACCCGGATGGCCAGGAAGCGGTCGGTCGGCTTCTTCCACTGGTTCGTCATGATCGGCTTCATGCTCGGCTCGATCGTCTGGTTCGAGGCCTACATCCAGACGTTCAACCCGCGCGGCGGCTGGCCGTGGCTGTCGGATCAGACGTGGTACCACGGGCTCGACGAATTCCTCGGCCTGGGCACCGTCATCGGCATCACCGTGCTCATCATCATCCGCCAGGTCAACCAGCGTCGGGGCCTCAACCGCTTCAACGGTTCCGACCGCAGGGCCGCGTACTTCGTGGAGGCCGTCGTCCTCCTCGAGGGCCTGGGCATGATCTTCGTCAAGGCCGGCAAGCTCGCGCTGTACCGCGCCGAAGGCCAGGACTTCCACTGGTCGACCGACTGGGTCTCCGGCCCCATCTCCACGGTCCTGCCGGCCAACGAGCTCATGGTCTCCATCTTCGCGCTGATCAAGCTGCTCACCGGCATGATCTGGCTGTACGTCGTCGGCCGCAACATCACCTGGGGCGTCGCCTGGCACCGCTTCTCCGCGTTCTTCAACATCTACTTCAAGCGCGAGGCCGACGGCCGCACCGCGCTGGGCGCCCTCAAGCCGATGACCATGGACGGCGAGGCGCTGACCATGGAGAAGATCGAGGAGCGCACCGAGGCGGACGAGGACTTCGAGCCCGTCCTGGGTGCGGGCGCGATCGAGGACTTCTCGTGGAAGGGCTGGCTGGACTTCTCCACCTGTACCGAGTGTGGCCGTTGCCAGGAGCAGTGCCCCGCCTGGAACACCGGCAAGCCGCTGAGCCCCAAGCTCATGATCATGGCCCTGCGTGACCACGCCCACGCCAAGGCTCCGTACCTGCTCGCCGGCGGCAAGACCACGATGGGCGAGGAGACGGGGCTCGTCGACGCCGAGGGCAACCCGGACGAGAAGAAGCTGGCCAGGATCCCCGAGGCCGCCCGCCTCGAGGCCCAGCGCCCGCTGGTCGGCCACACCACCGCCGACGTGTCCGACGACCCGATGGCCGCCGGCATCATCGACCCGGAGGCCCTGTGGTCCTGCACCACCTGTGGCGCCTGCGTCGAGCAGTGCCCGGTGGACATCGAGCACGTCGATCACTTCATCGACATGCGTCGCTACCAGGTGCTCATCGAGTCGGAGTTCCCCACCGAGCTCGCCGGCCTGTTCAAGAACCTCGAGAACAAGGGCAACCCCTGGGGCCAAAACAACTCGGGCCGCGATGACTGGATGAAGACCCTCGACTTCGACATCCCGGTCATCGGCTCGGACATCGAGGACTTCTCGGACACCGAGTACCTCTTCTGGGTCGGCTGTGCCGGTGCCTTCGAGGACCGCGCCAAGAAGACCACCCAGGCCGTCGCCACGCTGCTTCACACGGCCGGCGTGAAGTTCGCCGTCCTGGGCCAGGGTGAGACCTGTACCGGTGACTCCGCCCGCCGCGCGGGCAACGAGTTCCTGTTCCAGATGCTCGCCGAGCAGAACATCGAGACCATGAACAACGCCTTCGACGGCGTGCCCACCGGTCAGCGCAAGGTCGTCGTGACCTGTGCCCACTGCCTCAACGCGTTGAAAAACGAATACGGCGACTTCGGCGGCGACTACCAGGTGGTCCACCACACGCAGCTGCTCAACCGTCTCGTGCGGGAGAAGCGACTCGTGCCGGTCGCCCCGATCGACGGCGGCGTGACCTATCACGACCCGTGCTACCTCGGCCGTCACAACAAGGTCTACGAGGCTCCGCGTGAGCTCATGGACGGTTCCGGAGTGACCCTCACGGAGATGCCCCGCCACGGCCAGCGCTCCATGTGCTGTGGCGCCGGCGGCGCGCGCATGTGGATGGAGGAGACGGTCGGCAAGCGAATCAACATCGACCGCGTCGACGAGGCACTGTCGACCAAGGCGACCAAGATCGCCACCGGCTGCCCGTTCTGTCGGGTGATGCTCTCCGACGGCGCCACCGCGCAGACCGACGGCACCGAACTGGAGGGTCAGGTCGAGGTCGTGGACGTGGCCCAGCTCCTGCTGGAGTCCGTCACCCGCGACGGCGGTCTGCCGGAGCCCCGCGAGGCCGCATGGCTGGAGCAGCCGAAGCGCGAGAAGACGTCCGCGGAGAAGGAGGCCGCCGAGGCCGAGGCCGCGACGCCTGCCGAGGCCAAGACCGCGGTCGCCGAACCCGCCGGAACACCGGACAACCCGGTGATCGACGAGGGCGAGGGCGCCGAGGTGGCCGCCGCCGGCACCGC
>NZ_JAALED010000213.1:0-9344 GCF_014145155.1 Dietzia sp. B19
CGGCGGCAGCGCGCCACCGAGGATGCCGGCGAGGTTGTAGCCGAGCCCGGCGCCGGTGTAGCGGTAGCGGGCCTGGAACAGCTCGGGCAGCAGTGCACCGGCCGGTCCGTAGGCGATACCGAAGATGATCAGCGTGACGAACAGGACCAGACCGAAGGCGAAGGTCGACCCGGTGTCGAGGATCGGGAAGACGAACAGCGTCCACGGGATGGCCAGTCCGACCGAGGTGCCGATGACCTTCCTCCGGCCGATCTTGTCCGAGTACATCGCCGACAGCGCGATGGCGGCACCGAAGATCAGCGCGGCGATCATGCCCATGCCCAGGACGAACGGGCGGGAGTGCCCGAGGGTGGCGGTGGCGTAGTTCGTGAGGAACGAGGTGCCCATGTAGAAGAGCGAGAACAGCGAGGTGAGCGCACCACCCGCGATGAGGATCTCTTTCCACTGGTACCGCAGCGCATCGGCGAACGGCAGCGTCCTGGGGGCCGTGACCCTGTTCGCGGCCTTGTCCGCAGCCGCGGTCTCGGCGGCTTCCTTGGCCTCCCTCGCCTGGGTCTGGCGGAAGACCGGGGTCTCCTCGACCGTGAGACGGATCCACAGGCCGACCAGCACGAGGACGGCGGAGAGCAGGAACGGGATACGCCAGCCGTACTGCATGAAGGGGCTGTCGAGGTCTGCACCGCCACCGGCGACGAGCGAGAAGACGAGGAACGTCCCCGAGGAGAGGAAGAACGCGAAGGCCACGCCCAGCTGCGGCCACATGGCCATCATGCCGCGCTTGCCCTCGGGGGCGTACTCGGCCGTGAGCAGCGTGGCTCCGGCCCATTCGCCGCCGACCGCGAAGCCCTGGAAGAAGCGGCACACCACCAGCAGGGTCGGTGCCCAGATGCCGATGCCGCCCTCGAAGACGCCGAACGCCCCCGTGTTATACCCGGGCAGCAGACCGATGAAGACGGTCGCCACGCCCATGATGATCAGCGTCCAGACGAGCGTGTTCTTGCGACCGATCCGGTCACCGAAGTGGCCGAAGATCGCCGCACCGACGGGCCGGGCGAAGAACGCCACGGCGAAGGTCGCGAACGAGGACAGCGTCGCCGTCGCGGGGTTCTGGTCGGGGAAGAACAGGGCCGGGAAGACCAGCGCGGCGGCGGTGCCGTAGATGAAGAAGTCGTACCACTCGATCGTGGTACCGATCGAGGACGCCGCGGCGACCTTCTTCAGCGAGGTCTTCTGCTTGACCGGCGGAAGATTCGGGGACAGCGGGGCCGCGTCCCCCGGCGGGGTGTTTCCGGACTGCGTCAAGACAACTCCAGTCGTGTCAGGTTCGCCGGGCATCTGACCTCCGGCGAGGCGGGTGATCGCCGACGCATAGGCGTCGATTGAGCCGAACAGTATGTGATGACCACCACACCCGATACACCCGAAAGTATGTGGACGTGACCCGGCCCACAGCTCACCGGACCGATTCGACCTGATTCCCTGCCCGTCGAGCACCCCTACGGTGCCGGGCGAACAGCGCGCCCGAGCCACAGGAAGGCACCGATCCCGACCACCGGGCGCCGGACGCCGGTGAGGGCCTGGCCTCATGCGTCGGCGGACCACAGGCGTCGGCGAGCCGAATTCCCGCGCTCACACCGACTGCACGACCACAGCCGTTCCGAGGGGCCGGGCTCCCGGTCTGTCCGGGGGAGGCGATCAGGCGCGCCGATCGGACGAGCAGACTCCTCGACACGGTCGGACGCATCTCCGACACGCCGTCGCGAGGCGTTCATCCCGCACGGCGGCGCCGGGGGCCGCACCGGCCACCGGTGCCCCGGAGAGAGGATCGCGGTGACCGCCTTGTCCGCGGCCGTCGCGGCGCTGTGCAGGCCGGAGGTACGGATCAGCGACGATCCCGACGAACTGACGTTGCCGTGGACCACGATGCTCACGCGCCCGGCGACCGGGGTCAGGGTCCGCTGTGGCCGACCCTCAGGGCTCTGAGGGTCGGCCGGGACGGATCCGAGCATGACGGGTCGGCAGGACTGATCAGGGCAGGAGCGATCAGGGCCGGACCGATCAGGGCAGGACGCCGAGGAGCCGGGCGCGGGCCACGGACTCCATCCGTGACCGTGTGCCCAGCTTGGTACCGATGTTGCGCAGGTACGCCTTGATCGTCTCCGGTGACAGGGACAGTCGGGCGCCGACCTCGGCGTTGGAGCATCCGAGAGCGACCTGTGCGAGGACGTCGATCTCCCGGGGGGACAGGACCGTCGGCGCCGGGCCCGGGTCCCGGCCCACGTCCGGAGTCCGGCCCACCCCCGCCAGCGCGGAACCCGCGGCCAGGAGCCTCTCGCGGAGATCCGGATCGCCGAGCTCGGCGGCGATGGCCCGCAACTCGCCGTGGAGGACTCGAAGACGTTCCCTGTCGGAGGATTCCAGCCCGAAGTTCTGCTCGGCCGCGGCGTGGTCGGCCATCCGCAGTCGTCGATCGACCTCGTCGTGGACCTTGAACTCCGAGGCCAGGTCCGCGGCGACGGTGGTGAACGTCCGGGTGACCTGGTCGCCGAGCTGGGTGGCGACGCGGGCCGATCCGTAGAGGATCGTCCGCGCCACGCCCGAGACGATCACGGGCACGGAGATGATCGCCCGCAAGCCCTCGCGGTCCACCGCGTCGGCGTAGTCGCGGGTGATCCTCGAGCACTCCTCGTAGTCGCGCACCGTCGCCGGTCGTCCGGAGGCCATCACGTGACCACCGAGCCCACGGCCCCTGGCCACGGCCAGCCCCTGCATGGAGTCGGTGCGGACCCCGATGAAGCGGTTCAGTCTGGCGGTCTCACCGGTGACGTCGCCGGCGAAGACGACGGGCACACCGGAATCACGGCGGGCCCGGCGCAGGGCCCCTAGTACAGCGTCTGAATCCTTGGGTCGGAGGGTGGACATGGTGTTCTCCCGAGAGTGGAGGTGTTCAGCTCCGCGAGGAATCGCGGATGCTGGTGATGATGGCGCTGAAGTCCTTGCCACCGTTGTCCTGCGCGAACTCGTCGTACAGGGCAGCCGCTGCCGCGCCGAGCGGAGCGACCGTACCAGTGCTCTCCAGGGCCGCGAGCGCCAGCCCGAGATCCTTGTTCATGAGAGCGGTGGCGAAGCCGGGCGTGAAGTCGTTGTTGGCGGGAGAGGTGGGGACCGGACCGGGGACCGGGCAGTTGGTGTGCAGCGCCCAGCTGTTGCCGGTGGCCCCGGTGACCACGTCGAACAGGGCCTGGTGATCGAGACCCAGCCCCTCGGCGAGCACGAACGCCTCGGCGATCGCGATCTGGTGCACGGCCAGCACCATGTTGTTGCAGACCTTGGCGGCCTGGCCGGCCCCGGCTCCGCCGCAGTGGATGACCTTGCCCGCCATCGGCTCGAGCACGGGCTGCGCGGCCGCGAAGGCCTCGTCCTCCCCGCCGACCATGAACGCCAGGGTGCCGGCGGTCGCGCCCTTGACGCCGCCGGAGACGGGCGCGTCGACCTGGAGCATCCCGGCGTCCACGGCCTTGGCGTGGACCGCACGGGCGTCGTCGACCGAGATGGTGGAGGAGTCGATGAACAGGGTCCCCTCCCCCGCCTCGCCCAGGACCTCGTCATAGGTCGAGGTCACCAGCGCACCGTTGGGCAGCATCGTGATCACGACGCCGGCTCCCCGGACCGCCTCGGCGGGCGAGTCGCACACGGTGATCCCGGCGGTCCGGGCCGCGTCCTGCGCCGCGGCGACCGGGTCGAATCCTCTGACGTCGAGTCCGGCGCCGACCAGGTTGGCGGCCATGGGTCCACCCATGTTGCCCAGCCCGAGAAACGCCACAGTCTGCGATCGGTTGTCCATGTCCTACGCTCCCAGTCCGCGCGCGGCGACGGCCCGGCCGACGACGACGCGCATGATCTCGTTCGTCCCCTCCAGGATGCGGTGCACCCGGAGATCTCGCACGATCTTCTCTATTCCGTACTCGGCCAGGTACCCGTACCCGCCGAAGAGCTGCAACGCCCGGTCCGCGATGTCGAAGCAGCGGTCGGTGACGAAGAGCTTCGCCATGGCGCACTGCTCCACGTGATCCGGCTCCTTGGCGTCCAGGGCCGCGGCGGCGCGCCACAGCATGAGCCGGCTCGCCTCCAACTCGGTCGCCATCTCCGCGAGGGTGAAGCGGATCGTCGGCTCGTCGATCAACGCGCCGCCGAACGCCTCACGGTCCCGCACGTGGGCGACGGCCCGCGTGTACGCGTCCTGGGCGCCGCCCAGTGAGCAGGCGGCGATGTTGATGCGCCCGCCGTTGAGCCCCCGCATCGCGATGGTGAACCCGAGGCCCTCGCCGCCGGTGTCCGCGCCACCGATGAGGTTCGCCGCCGGGACCCGCACGCCCTCCATGATCACCTGCGCGGTGGGCTGGGCGTTCCAGCCCATCTTCTGCTCGTCCGGACCGAAGCTCAGGCCCTCGGAGTCCGCCGGGACCAGGAAGGCCGAGATCCCCTTGGGGCCGGCCTCCCCGGTGCGGGCCATCACCACGTAGACGTCCGACTGCCCGCCACCGGAGATGAACTGCTTGGTGCCGGTGAGGACGTACTCCGCGGTCTCGCCCTCGCCCTCCTTCACCGCCTTCGTCCGCAGCGCCGCCGCGTCCGACCCGGCGCCCGGCTCCGTCAGGCAGTAGCTCGCGAACAGCTCCAGCGACGCCAGCCGCGGGATCCACTCGTGGCGCTGCTCCTCGGTGCCGAACTCGTCGACCATCCACACGCACATGTTGTGGATGGACAGGTACGCGGCCACCGACGGGCATCCCCGGGCGAGCTGCTCGAAGATGCGGACACCGTCCAGCCGCCGCATCCCGCTGCCCCCGACGTCCTCCGAGACGTAGATGGCGCCCATCCCCATCTCGGCGGCCTCGCGGAGGACGTCCTTGGGGAAGTGGTGCGTCGCGTCCCACTCCTGCGCTTTGGGCGCGATCCGCTTGACCGAGAAGTCGCGGGCGGTGTCGACGATGACCTTGTCGTCGTCATCAAGGGTGAACATGGGTGTTCCTCTCATACGGTGCCCGGTTCGTACGGTGTGCGGCAGGTGAACTGCGCGGCGGGTGAGCTGCGCGGCGGATCCGGTTCGCGGTCAGTCCATCGTGGGGATGACGAACTCGGCACCGTCCTTGATGCCGGAGGGCCAGCGCTGGGTGACCGTCTTGACCTTCGAGTAGAACTTGATCGACTCCGGGCCGTGCTGGTTGAGGTCGCCGAATCCGGACTTCTTCCAGCCTCCGAAGGTGTGGTACGCGATCGGCACGGGGATCGGCACGTTGACGCCGACCATGCCCACCTGGACGTTGGACACGAACTCGCGGGCGGCGTCGCCGTCGCGGGTGAAGATGGCCACGCCGTTGCCGTACTCGTGCTCGTTGGGCAGGCGCAGGGCCTCCTCGTAGTCCTTGGCGTGGACCACCACGAGGACGGGGCCGAAGATCTCGTCGGTGTAGACGCTCATGTCCGGGGTGACCTTGTCCATGAGCGTGGGGCCGACGTAGTAGCCCCCGGAGATGTCCTCGCCGTTGAACTCGTCCGTGTAGGCACCCACGCTGCGGCCGTCGATGAGGATCTCCGCACCGGCCTTCTCGCCCTGGTCGATGTAGTCCAGCACGCGGGCCTTGGACTCGGGGGTGACCAGCGGGCCGTAGTCGGACTTCGGGTCGTGGCTGTGGCCCACCCGCAACTCCTTGACCTTGGGCACCAACTTCTCGAGCAGGGCCTCGGCGGTGCCCTCGCCCACGGGGACGGCCACCGAGATGGCCATGCAGCGCTCACCGGCGGAGCCGAAACCGGCGCCGACCAGGGCATCGGCGGCCTGCTCGAGATCCGCGTCCGGCATGATGATCATGTGGTTCTTGGCGCCGCCGAAGCACTGCGCGCGCTTGCCGGTGCGGGCCGCGTTCTCGTAGATGTACTGCGCGATGGGCGTGGAGCCGACGAAGCCCACGGCCTGGATGGTCTCGCTGTTGAGGATCGCGTCGACCGCCTCCTTGTCACCGTGGACGACCTGGAAGATGCCGTCGGGCAGACCGGCCTCGGTGAACAGCTCGGCCAGGCGCACCGGGACGGAGGGGTCGCGCTCGGAGGGCTTCAGCACGAAGGCGTTGCCGCACGCGATGGCCGGGCCCGCCTTCCACAGGGGGATCATGGCCGGGAAGTTGAACGGGGTGATCCCCGCGACCACACCGAGCGGCTGGCGCATGGAGTAGACGTCGACGCCCGTGCCGGCGTTCTCGGTGAACTCGCCCTTGAGCAGGTGCGGGATGCCGATCGCGAACTCGATCACCTCGAGGCCGCGCTGGATGTCACCCTTCGCGTCCGGGGTGGTCTTGCCGTGCTCGATCGCCAGCAGCTCCGCGAGCTCGTCCATGTTCTGGTTGATCAGGTCGACGAACCGCATGAGCACGCGGGCGCGCTTCTGCGGGTTCTGGGCCGCCCACGCCTTCTGCGCCTCGGCGGCCTTGGCGATCACGTCGTCGACCTCCGCCGTCGACGCCAGCGGAACCACGGCCTGCGCCTTGCCCGTGCTGGGGTTCAACACCTCGTGGGTGCGGCCGCCCGTGGCGGCGACCCTGGTGCCGTTGATGTAGTGCTCGATCTGCCTGAGATCCGACATGGACATCCCTTCGTCGTGAGGCCGCGGTCCGGAGATGTCCGCGCGCCACTGCTCCCGTGATGACCATCACTCTATACTTGCATCTCCTAGTAATCCAGGACCCGGCCCCGCGGCCGCCCCCGACCCTCCCCTTTCGGGTGTACCGCCGGCCGCCCGGCCGCCCATACTGTGAGCTGACTCACTTCCCGTGCCCGTTCTCACCCGTGCCCGCTGTCAGGAGACTTCATGGCCCCGCTCGCCACCGACGCCACCACCCGATTCCGCGCCGCCCGCGACTTCCTGCAGGCCAACGCGGAGGACTACGAGGCCGCCCGGGCCGGCTTCGCGTGGCCGGAGCTCGACGAGTGGAACTGGGCACTCAACTGGTTCGACGTCGAGGCCGAGGGGAACACCGATCCCGCGTTGTGGATCGTCGAGGAGCACGACGGCGGCGGTGCACCGACCGAGGCGAAGTACTCCTTCGACGAGATGCGGATCCGCTCGGACCGCACCGCCAACTGGCTGCGCGAGGCCGGGGTCGGGCCCGGCGACCGGATCCTGCTCATGCTGGCCAACCAGGTGGAGCTGTGGGACGTCATGCTCGCGGTGATCAAGCTCGGCGCCGTGGTCATCCCCGCCACCACCCTGCTCGCCGAGGGCGACCTGCGCGACCGCATCGCCCGCGGCGGAATCAAGCACGTGATCGCCCGCTCCGAGCTGGCCGAGCGCTTCGCCGCCATCTCCGGCGACTATCAGCGGTTCGCGGTGGGCGGCGCCCCCGACGGCTGGACCGACCTCGCCGGTGCGATGGACGCCTCCCCCGACTTCGAGCCCAGCCACACCACCCATGCCGACGACACGCTGCTGCTCTACTTCACGTCCGGCACCACCAGCAAGCCCAAGCTCGTCGAGCACACCCACGCCTCGTACCCGGCGGGCCACCTGTCGACCATGTACTGGATCGGTCTCCAGCCGGGCGACGTCCACCTCAACGTGTCCTCGCCCGGATGGGCCAAGCACGCGTGGTCCAACGTGTTCACGCCGTGGATCGCCGGGTCGTGCGTGTTCATCTACAACTACTCCCGCTTCGACGCCACGGCGATGATGCGCGAGATGGACCGCTGCGGGGTGTCCAGCCTGTGCTGCCCGCCCACCGTGTGGCGGATGCTCATCCAGGCCGACCTGACGCAGCTGCAGGTGCCGCCACGGCTGGCGGTGGGTGCCGGCGAGCCCTTGAACCCGGAGGTGATCGGGCGCGTCCGCGACGCGTGGGGGGTGACCATCCGCGACGGCTTCGGCCAGACCGAGACCACCGTGCAGATCGCCAACACCCCGGGCCAGCCCATCAAGGACGGGTCCATGGGCCGCCCGTGCCCCGGATTCGACGTCGTCCTGGTAGACCCCGCCACCGGACAGGAGGTCCCGGGAGAGGGCGCCGAGGGCGAGATCTGCCTGCGCCTGGACCCCCGCCCGCTCGGCCTGATGGTCGGATATCACGGAGACAAGGACCGGACCGACGCCGCGTACGCGGACGGTTTCTACCACACCGGTGACGTCGGCTCGCGGGACTCCGAGGGCTACATCACCTACGTGGGCCGGACGGACGACGTGTTCAAGTCCTCCGACTACCGGATCTCGCCGTTCGAGCTGGAGTCCGTCCTGTTGGAGCACCCGGCGGTGGCCGAGGCGGCGGTCGTCCCGTCCCCGGATCCCGTGCGACTGAGCGTCCCCAAGGCGTTCGTCGTCCTGGCCGGCGGCTGGGAGCCGACCGAGGAGACCGCCCGCCAGATCTTCGACTACTCCCGCACCCACCTGGCCGGCTACAAGCGGGTGCGCCGTCTCCAGTTCACCGACCTGCCCAAGACCATCTCCGGCAAGATCCGCCGCGTCGAGCTGCGCAAGGGCGAGAGCGAGAACGGCCCGTCGGTGGACTTCCCCGGCGAGTTCCGGGAGGAGTCGCTGCGCTGACGGCCGGTCCCCGTTCCCGCTCAGGCCCGGACCAGTCCGTCTATCTCCTCGGGGGTCCACGGCGGACTGTCGTGGAAATCTCGGTAGGCCAGGATCTGCGCCTCCGGGGTGGGGAATCTCCCGATGAACCCGCCCGACCCGGCGAACACCCCGCCGGTGATCCCGGCAGCCAGATCGGAGACGAGATAGGTGTAGAGCGGCGCCACGTACTCCGGCCCGGCCGGGTCCAGTGCGCCGGCCACACTGAGCTCGTCGAGCATCCCCCTGCGGCCCAGCTCGCGGATCTGGTCCTCGTAGTCCTCCCCGCTCGACAGCCTGGTCCGGGCGCCCGGGCACACCACGTTCGCGCGAACCCCGTGCTCGGCGAGCTCGGCCGCGATCGCCATGGTCAGCGAGGTGACCGCGCCCTTGCCGGCCGGGTAGCCCGTACCTCCGTAGTCGCCTTTCCAGGCGAACGACGACGTGGTGACGATCGCGCCCGAGCCGGTGCAGACGAAGTGCGGTGCGAACACGCGGCACGCCGCGAAGACCGTCCCCAGGTGGGCGTCAATGAGGGCGCCGAACTCTGCGTGATCCACGGTGAGGATCGAGGATCCCGCGGGTTCGGGCACCCCTGCGCACGTGATCAGGCCGGACACCGCCGACCCACCGCGGATCGCCTCCGCGAGCAGCGACTCCGCCACCGCGGGTTCGTGTGCCGACCCGGCGACCCCGGTGATCCGGCCGTCGGACCGTGCGGCGAGCTCGGCGACCCGGT
>NZ_JAALED010000214.1:0-7048 GCF_014145155.1 Dietzia sp. B19
CGCACCGTCCGGCCCGGCCGCAGCGTGGAGCTGCTCGAGGCCACCGCCTCCGCAGGCGGGCGGCCCGCCCTGGTGGCCCGCGGATGGCGGATGCGGTCGACTCCGGAGGACTTCCCGGTGCACGGCGACCACACCGGTCCCGAGGTGCCGAACGCCCCGCGCGAACGGGGGGCGATGATGTCCTTCGCGTACGCGGACGGATACCTGTCCGTGGTGGACTTCTCGTTCGACCACGGCGACGGGGACGCCCTGGGGCCGGCCCGCGCGTGGGGTCGGAGCCGGCTCGACCTGCTCGAGGGCGAATCGATGACCGGGTGGCAGCACACGATCCTGGTGGCGGACTCGGCGAGCGGGATCTCCCTGGCCACCGACCCGCTCACTCATCCGGCGGTCAACTGCGACCTGGTGGTCTCGCTGCACCGGGAACCGGAACCGGGGTGGGTGCATCTGGACTCCGAGACGGTGGGCGGCCCCGGTCGCGGCGTCATCACCGACACGCTCCTGTCCGACGACCGGGGACGGATCGGCCGCAGCGTCCAGAACCTGTACGGGCGCAGGGCCGGATGAGAGCATGGCCGCGTGAGGTCGCGGTCGGGGTGACGGGCGGATCCGGGCCGAGCGGAGACCCAGGTCACCGGACTCGTCCCGCGTGTCGCACCGCAGGTAGAGTGGCTGGTCGGCCCGATTCCCCCCGAGAGCAGACGAGGTACCCGCGCACGTGATCACCATCGACGACCTGGAGGTGCGCGCCGGCGTGCGCACCCTGCTCCACATGGACGGGTCCTCGTTGCGGGTCCAGCCGGGCGACCGGATCGGTCTGGTGGGCAGGAACGGTGCTGGTAAGACGACGACGATGAGGATCCTCGCCGGCGAGGGTGAGCCGTACGCGGGGACAGTCGTCTCGACCAGCGACGTGGGGTACCTGCCGCAGGATCCCCGCGAGGGCAACATGGATCAGCTCGCGCGCAGCCGGGTCCTGTCGGCCCGCGGGCTGGATGTGCTGATGGTCCAGATGACCGAAGCGCAGGACGAGATGGTCGCCGCCCCGGACGACGCGGCGATGGACAAGGCCGTGCGGAAGTACGGCCGGCTCGAGGACGAGTTCTCCGCGCGGGGTGGGTACGAGGCCGAGAGCGAGGCCGCCCGCATCTGCAACAGCCTCGGACTCGAGGAGCGGATCCTCACCCAGAACCTCGGCACGCTGTCGGGCGGTCAGCGCCGACGGGTGGAGTTGGCGCGGATCCTGTTCGCCGCCTCGGACGGGGCCGGCAAGTCCCAGACCATGTTGCTGCTGGACGAGCCCACCAACCACCTCGACGCCGACTCGATCACCTGGCTGCGCTCGTTCCTCGAGAAGCACGAGGGCGGGTTGATCATCATCTCCCACGACGTCGAGCTGCTCGAGGCCGTGGTCAACCGGGTGTGGTTCCTCGACGCCGTGCGCGGGGAGATCGACGCCTACAACATGGGGTGGCAGAAGTACCTCGACGCCCGCGCCACCGATGAGGCCCGGCGCCGCCGCGAGCGCGCGAACGCCGAGAAGAAGGCCTCCGCCCTCAAGACGCAGGCCGCCAAGCTGGGTGCCAAGGCGACCAAGGCCGCCTCGGCCAAGCAGATGATCCGTCGCGCCGAGACCATGATGAACCAGCTCGACGCGGTGCGGGTGGCCGACAAGGTGGCGCACATCAAGTTCCCCACCCCGGCCGCGTGCGGCAAGACCCCGATGTTCGCCAAGGGCCTGACCAAGATGTACGGCTCCCTCGAGGTCTTCGCCGGGGTCGACCTGGCGATCGACAAGGGCAGCCGGGTGGTGGTGCTGGGGTACAACGGCGCCGGCAAGACCACCCTGCTCAAGCTCCTCGCAGGGGTCGAGCGCACCGACGGTGAGGGCGGCGTCGTCTCCGGCCACGGCCTGAAGGTGGGCTACTTCGCCCAGGAGCACGACACCCTCGACATGGACGCCAGCGTGTGGGAGAACATCCGCCACGCCGCGCCGGACGCGGGGGAGCAGGAGCTGCGCAGCCTGCTGGGGGCGTTCATGTTCACCGGCCCCCAACTCGAGCAGCCGACAGGCACGCTCTCCGGCGGTGAGCGCACGCGTCTGGCGCTGGCCGGGCTGGTGTCCTCGGCGGCCAACGTGCTGCTGCTCGACGAGCCCACCAACAACCTCGACCCGATCTCACGAGAGCAGGTTCTCGACGCTCTACGGACGTACGAGGGTGCGGTCGTCCTGGTCACCCACGACCCCGGCGCCGTCGAGGCGCTCGAGCCGGAGCGGGTCATCATCCTGCCGGACGGCACGGAGGACCTGTGGAACCAGGAGTACATGGAGATCGTCGAACTCGCGTAACCGAGCGAAGCGAGGGCACGCGACGTTCGCGCATCTTCCCGTCGAACTCGCGTGAGCCTGCGACCGCGACGTCGGAGTGAATGAGGGTGGCTTTATGGTAATCGACCAGGCTGGCATATGGGCGAATATTATTGGAGGCTCAATCGCTGGCCTTGTGTCAGGACTATTGATCTCAACAACCCTATGGGCGATTAGCCACTTCTCAAGACCGAAGTTTGAGTACTTCGATGTCGGCAACGGACTCGGGCACTTCTACTACAATCGGTATCGACCAATCATCGTTGGTGGCAGCTTTGTATTGGGACACGGTTCGGCTCTCATCGAACGGAGCGCCCGAGGCGGGCTTGCCGGTTTTTATATGGGCCCAATGCACGACCAAGTGTTCTCCACTTCGACTTACCTGCCAGCGAACGGCGGATTATCGACCGGAGAAACCGTAGGAATATCGTACCGATATGCACCATTTCGTTACTGGTGGAGTTGCGACGCCCGACATGCCGCCTTCTTCCAAGAGTTTAACCCAGTCGATTTGTACTCGTCTCGTGCGAAAAACAGAAAAGAAGCCAGAAAAGACCCGGAATATTCCGCGATCCGGAAGTCTTCGAAGAATTGGAAGCTGGCACACGTAGTACTTAAACCGAGCGCGACTAGAACCAGTTAGATAACTGCAATCGACAAACTATCCCCCTAGGGGACAGGCCCAAAGAGATTACTGGAAAAAGAACTACACTAGCCAGATTTTTCCGCGTCGAGAAGCCCGATAATCTTCCTAAGCGTAGCCCATCCGCCGCGCGATGACCTCAATTGCCCACTCGACAGGCAACGCCTCAGAGAACTTGAGCTTGTCGATCAGGGTCGGAGGTACCGCAGGAAGCGGCCGCTCGCTCTCCGGCAGTGACTCCCAGAACTCAAGTCGCTCCGCTGCAGGCGCAGTCGGCATGCCTTCGTACAAGGTGATCGCATCAGGTTGGACGATCCCGCCTTGCGGCGCCAGTTCCTCGCCCAATGCTGACCCGAGCGCCGCCTGGTACCGACGGTTCGCGGCACTGCCCTCGTAAGTCCACCATTTCCGGACGTTGTCCGTGGTCGTCCAGACCGGGCCGTGATGACTCACCGTGTGGCGCAACCGCTCCTCGTCTACAGCGAGCGAAGCCCGAGCGCGTGCTGTGAGTCGAATCTGTTCGGGAAGTTCGCCCAGCAGTACAGCGCGCATGCCCTGCGCGACCTGCCGACCGATGTCGGCGCCCCCGAACCCGTACCGTGCTCTGCCGCCGCCCGCGGCGGGCTCCACCTGCACCCGGTGCCTGGGCCAGTTGATGTCGGTGACCTTCCAGGACCGCCCGGCAAGAAGCAGATGGATCGGCCCGTCGCCGCTAGTGAGAGCCCTCCACTCTACGGTGCCCACCTCCTGCCGGCCGGCCAGAACGGTGAACTCCCGAGGCATCGCAAAGGTGGTGAGCAGGTCCATGAAGTGGCGGCGGCCGAATACTCTCTCGGCGTCGGGCCCGAGGAACAGGGCGCCGCCGTCGACGTTGAGGTAGCCCCGCTCCACCAGGAAGTCGACGATCAGCTCGGCGGGACGCTCCAGGGTGTCCACATGCATGAGCGGTGTCGCCGCCCACCGGTCCTGCCAGCCATACCGCGGCAGCGCGCCCTCCTGCAGCATCGCGGCCATGATCTGCTGCGCTACCAGGTGCAGAGGCACCGGAGGGGGCACAACGGGCTCGACGTACCCGGAGCCCCAGGCGTGCAGCAGCCCCAGCGTCCGGAGCAGGTGCCGCGGTTCCGTGGCGATGAACAGGCAGTTGCGGACGGTGCCAGCGCGCCGTCCGGTCCGGCCGAGTCGCTGGAGGAAGCTCGACACGGTGGTCGGGGCACCGATCTGGATCATCCGGTCCAGATCCCCGATGTCGATGCCCAGCTCGAGGGTTGAAGTCGCCACGATCACGCAGTCGCGCGCTTCGGCAAAGGCCAGCTCGGACCGCCTCCGTTCCTCGGCGGAGAGCGACGAGTGCGAGAGGTACACGTCCACGTCGAAGCCCCGGAGCATCGATGCGAGCTCCTCGGCCTGCCGTCGACTGTCCACAAAAACGAGCCGCTTCTGCCCCCGGTACAGCTTGGACAGCAACACAGCGGCGGAGTCGAGAGTGTCGACTGCGTCCACGACGATGTCCGCGTCACCGGCAACAGGCCGGACCGCCTCACCCACGGCGACGCCCGGCGCGATCACCCGACCGGCCCTCCCGTCGACGCCGCCCTGCAACCACCGCAGCAGCTCCTCGGGGTTGCCGACGGTTGCGCTCATCCCGATCCGCTGCAGCGGCCGTCCGACCAGGTGCTCGAGGCGCGAGAGGACGGCGGACAGGTGCCATCCGCGATCGTCGCCGGCAAAGGCGTGCACCTCGTCGATCACCACGGTCCGTAGGTTTGCGAACAGCGTGCGGTGGTCGGTCTTGGTGGAGGCCAGCATCGCCTCGATGGATTCGGGCGTGGTGAGCAGGATGTCCGGGGGGTCGGCACGGATGGCTCTGCGGGCGCTCTCGCCGACGTCCCCGTGCCACACCTCGACGCGGCGACCCATCCACGCGGTGTAGTCGACCAGACGCACGGCGAGGTTGTTGAGCAGCGCCTTGAGCGGGGTCACGTACAGCACGGTCAGCCCGGCCCAGTCCTCGTGGGCCATGCGGGTGAGCACGGGGAAGACGGCGGCCTCGGTCTTGCCGCCGGCGGTCGGCGCGAGCAGTAGGGCGTCCTCACCGGCGATGAGCGGCCGGACGGACTCCTCCTGCAGTGGCCGCAGGCCGGGCCAGCCGAGGGAGTTGACGACGTGGTGCTGCAGTAGCGGGTGCAGGGCGGGGAAGCCCTGCGGGGCGCGGTGGTCCATCTAGAGCTCGATGGCGTCGGGGTCGTCGATGAGTGACGACGACGAGCTCGCCAACGCGGACCGTTCGCTCTGACTGAGGTCGGACGCGTCGAGCGTCGGGGTGAAGTGCTGTCGCGGGAGGAAGTCCGGGAACATCTCGACGCGATCCAGGCAGTCGACGAGCATCCGCAGGTACTGACGGGGTGCGATCCCCACCTGGCCGCCGAGTTTTCCCGCCACGGACTCGGCGAGCACGCGCAGGTAGGCGTCGTCGACGAGGGTGGTGACCCGCTGGGCTGCGGCGGGGTCGAGGCCGACCGCGTAGAGGTCACGCACGCGCGATCCCACCTCGACCAGTCGGTCGAAGTCGAAGGCCTGAAGCCGGATCTGCGGTTGCCGGGGGTTATCGAATCGGGGGTCGGCGTCGAACTTCACGCCGATCCGTTGGTCGAGCGGAGGCAGCCGCTTGATGCCCTGCTGTCCTTCGAAGAAGGCGCTGGTCCCGGTGATGAGCAGGTACATCCCGGGGTAGCGCCCCGAATCGAGCTCGTCTATCCACTGCCGCAGAGCATTGAGCGCCTTCTCCCGGACGTCGCCGCGCATGCGCTGGAGGGTCTCGACCTCATCCAGGACCAACAGAAGCCCGCGGTGGCCGGAGCCGGCGAGCACCTGGAGTAGCCCCTGAAAGAAGCCCATCGCCAGGAAGTGGTCGAGTTCGCCCTTCACCCCGGCTGCTCGTTTAGCAGACGCGGCAACGTTGCGCTGACCCCCGAGCCAGGCTGCAAGCCCGTCGGCCACCTCGATATCATCGTTGAGCAATGCGTCCCGATACCCCCGCAGGGCGAGCGGGAACACGGGCGCAGCATCGGCGACGGAGCGCAGTCTGTCCTCGAGCAGCTCGGCGGCGTTTGCTCCGGAGGAGGCCGCGTCGTCTTCCACTCCGAGGAGCCAGTCGTCGAGGACCGCCCGGAATGCCTGTCGAGAGACGGCGGGGGTGCGGAGTTCTTCGCAGGCCCTCCGGTACACGGTCTCGAGCCGATGCAGGGGCGTCTCGAGTTCGGAGATCTGGACCTCGGACACGGCGAACCCGCGGTCGAGAGCCTGCTGCTGGAGCCAGCGCGCGAAGAAGGTCTTGCCGGAGCCGTACTCGCCCCGCACTGCCTTGAACACGGCGGCGCCACCGGCGACCTTGTCCAGCTCTTCTCCCAGGACGGGCGCCAGTCGGTCGAGGCCCACGGCGAGCTGGTCCAGCCCGTCGGCGGGGACGGTGCCGCGGCGGAGTGCGTCGATGATCGCGGTACGGCGGGCGGGGGAGACGGTCATCTACAGTCCGAACTGTTCAAAGAGGGTCTGGGACGCCAGCACCACGTCGTTGTCCTCACGCTCGAGGACCGGCATGCCGTCGACGTTGACCACCTTCTGGATCCTCGCGATGGTGCCGCTGATCTGGAGCGCGTTGAGCCCGAGCGTTGTCCCGAGCACGGCGATGGGCATGCGGCCGTTGTTGGCGGCGATGGCTCGGAGCACGTCCGCCAACTCGGCCGGGCTGGGCTTGAGCTGTTGGGCCTTGACCCGCTCATTGAAGTACGGGGTACGGCCGAGATCGGCGAACTTGTCGGCGGGCTTGGCATGTGTAGCTCGAGCGGGAGTTGCGGTGGGCTCGTCGCCGTCGAACGAATCGAACAGCGACACCTGCTCGGTGGCACGTGCCGCCTTGCGCCTAGAACCGCTCTTCGGGGTGGCGGGCCGCCCGGCCGTCGGTTGCCCCCCGGCCGAACCGATCCCGGTCGCTGAGGTCGGCGCGGCGTCCGCCGACGCCTCCGAGGCCGCCGTCG
>NZ_JAALED010000215.1:0-4363 GCF_014145155.1 Dietzia sp. B19
CCGGTCCCGCGGGTGCGGGACCGGGGCCCGGTCGGGACGGGATCAGTGCGAGTGACCGGCGTGTGAGTGCCCGCCGGGCGCCTCCTGCTCGGGCTTCTCGACGATCGCCGTCTCGGTGGTCAGCACCATCCGCGCGACGGAACAGGCGTTGACGACGGCCGAGTGGGTGACCTTCACCGGGTCGATGATGCCCGCCGAGACGAGGTCACCGTACTCGCCGGTGGCGGCGTTGAAGCCGTCCCTCGGACCGAGGTCGGCGACCTTGCTCACCACGACGGAGCCGTCCTCGCCCGCGTTGGCGGCGATCCAGAACAGTGGCGCCGCCAGCGCCTTGCGGACGACGTTCACCCCCACCGCCTCGTCGGCGTCGGTGGTGTCCTCGGCGAGCCGGGCGAGCGACGCCGCGGCCTGGACGAGCACGGAACCGCCACCGGCGATCACGCCCTCCTCGACGGCGGCCTTGGCCGAGTTGACCGCGTCCTCGACGCGGAGCTTGCGCTCGGTGAGCTCCGTCTCGGTGGCGGCGCCGACGCGGATGACCGCGACGCCCCCGGAGAGCTTGGCGATGCGCTCCTCGAGCTTCTCGCGGTCCCAGTCGGAGTCGGTGTTCTCGGCCTCGCGGCGCAGCTGCGCCACCCGGGCGTCGACGTCGGCCTGGTCACCGTCACCGTCGACGATGATCGTCTCGTCCTTGGAGACGGTCACGCGGCGGGCGTGTCCGAGCACCTCGAGGCCACAGTCGGAGAGCTTCATGCCCAGGTCCGGGCTGACGACCTGACCCTTGAGGACGATAGCGAGATCGTCCTGGAAGGCCTTGCGGCGGTCGCCGAAGAACGGGGCCTTGATCGCGACGACCTTGATGGTCTTGCGGATCGAGTTGACGACCAGCGTCGACAACGCCTCGCCGTCGACGTCCTCGGCCACGACGAGCAGCGGCTTGCCGGTCTCGGCGACCTTCTCGAGCAGCGGGAGCAGGTCGGGGAGGGAGCTGATCTTCTCGCGGTGCAGCAGGACCAGGACATCCTCGTAGATGGCCTTCTGCTCGTCGGGGTCGGTGACGAAGTAGGGGCTGAGGTAGCCCTTGTCGAAGGCGATGCCCTCGGTCACGGCGACCTCGGTGTGCAGGCCCTGGGATTCCTCGACGGACACGACGCCGTTGACACCCACGGCGTCCATGGCCTCGGCGACCATCCGGCCCACCTCGGGGTCACGGGAGGAGACCGTGGCGACCTGCGCCACCCCCTCGGACCCCGACACCGGGGTGGCGGCGGACTTGAGGAACTCGACGACGGCGGCCGAGGCCTTCTCGATGCCCTTGCCCATGGCCATCGGGTTGGATCCGGCGGCCACGTTGCGCAGCCCCTCACGGATGAGCGCCTGCGCGAGCACCGTCGCGGTGGTCGTGCCGTCACCGGCCACGTCGTTGGTCTTGGTGGCGACGCTCTTGACCAGCTGGGCACCGAGATTCGCGAACGGCTCGGAGAGTTCGATCTCGCGGGCGATGGAGACACCGTCGTTCGTGACGGTGGGGCCACCGAAGGCCTTGGCCAACACGACGTGCCGACCCTTCGGGCCGAGCGTGACCTTGACGGTGTCGGCGAGTTGGTCGACACCGGCGAGCATGCCCTTACGGGCCTCCTCGTCGAACGCTATCAACTTGGACATTGATGGGACTCCTGGAAGGAAGAGGGTGTTCGGGACGGACGGGTCGTACTGCGTAACGGACCGGTGCGACACCGGTGAGACACCACCGCCCCGGCGGGCCGGACACTGGCCGGCGCCACCGGGGCGGGGTTGTACCGACTCACGTCAGTCGATGACCGCGAGAACGTCGCGCGAGGAGAGGATCAGGTACTCCTTGCCCTCGTACTTGATCTCGGTTCCGCCGTACTTGGAGTAGATGACCTTGTCCCCCTCCTTGATGTCCATGGGGATGCGGTCGCCGTCCTCGTCGAAGCGGCCCTTGCCGACCGCGACGACGGTGCCCTCCTGGGGCTTCTCCTTGGCGGTGTCCGGGATGACGAGGCCGGACGCCGTGGTGGTCTCGGCAGCGGTGGCCTCGACGAGAATCTTGTCCTCAAGCGGCTTGATCGCCACGATGGATCCTCCGTGTGTAGATGGCTGGTGTGTTCAGGGGGGCGGGGCACCGGGGTGGCGTCGTCGCGGGTGACGCGACCGGGTCCATGCCTATTGGCACTCTATATGCGCGAGTGCCAGCACTCAAGTGTCCCGGGTGCCCGATCCGGCCCCGTTCGCGGACGGCGAACACCACCCGGCCCCCACACACCCGCTCGAGCACGCCGCCGGGCGCGCGGGCCCCGCGTACGATCAGCGGGAAGTCCCGCCGCCCCCGGGAGGAGTCGTCGCCATGTCCCGTACCCCCTCCGGTGACGCGGACGCGTCCGGCCGGCGGGATCCGGAGGACCCCGGCGACGAGTCGCACGCCGGTCCCCCCGACGTCAACGGGACGGCGCTCGCCGCGGTCGTGTTGGCGGTGGGCAACGTCGTGTTCGGGTCCTTCCTCGGACTGTTCCTGCCCGCGGTCCCCGCGATCTTCGCGCTCGCGTCGGTCCTGCTCGGCCATCTCGCCCTGGCCAGGATCAACCGGACCGGACAGGCCGGGCGCGGTCTCGCCCTCACCGCCCTCGCGGTGGGGTACCTGTGGTTGGTCCTGATCACCCTGCTGGTCTGCGGGATGCTGCTGTTCACCGGGTACGGCTTCGCACTGCTCGGGTTCTGAGGCACCCGCCTCACCACCCTCCTCACACCACCCGCCTCACACCAGCTGGGTCACCCCGACCGTGAGCCCCGGATCCGCCGCCACGGTGAGGGCACTGGGTTCGGCACCCGCCGCGAGGAGCGCGGACGCCACCGCCACGACCATCGCCCCGTTGTCCGTGCACAGCCGCGGCCGGGGGACGCGGAGGCGGATCCCGGCCTCGGCGCACCGCTGCGCCGCCAGCTCCCGCAGCCGGGAGTTCGCGGCGACGCCGCCGCCGACGAGCAGGGTCGACACCCCGAGATCTGTGCAGGCCCGCACGGCCTTCATGGTGAGCACGTCCGCCACGGCCTCCTGGAACGACGCGGCCACGTCGGCGACCTCGAGGTGCACCCCGTCGCGCTCGGCGGCCTCGATCCGGCGCGCGACGGAGGTCTTGAGCCCGGAGAAGGAGAAGTCGTGTCGGGCGTCCCGGGGCCCGGTCATCCCGCGGGGAAAGGGTATGGCCGCCGGGTCACCGGACGCCGCGAGTCGATCGATCACCGGACCGCCCGGGTAACCCAGTCCCAGGAGCCTCGCGGCCTTGTCGTAGGCCTCCCCCGCCGCGTCGTCGACCGTCGAGCCGAGCTCCACCACCGGATCAGTGAGAGAGCGCACGTGCAGGAGCTGGGTGTGTCCGCCGGAGACCAGCAGCGCCACGCATTCGTCGAGCGGTCCGCCGTCGAACCCGGCCACGGCGACATGTCCCACCAGGTGGTTGACCGCGTAGAACGGTGTGCCCCACGCGGCGGCGTAGGCCTTGGCCGCCGAGGAGCCCACCAGCAGTGCACCGGACAACCCGGGCCCGATGGTCGCGGCCACGGCGTCGGGCCGGTCCACACCCGCCTCGGCGAGCGCCGCACGCACGGTCGGGACGAGCGCCTCGAGATGCGCGCGGGAGGCGATCTCGGGCACCACGCCGCCGAAGCGCGCGTGCTCGGACATCGACGAGGCCACCACGTCGGCGAGCAGCTCCGCGCGCCCGTCATCGTGCACCCGGGCGATCGCCACGCCCGTCTCGTCGCACGAACTCTCGATCCCCAGAACGGTCCTCATGAACTGTCTCCTCCTCCCGCGTCGGGTCCGTGGTGCGCCGGACGCACCATCAGGTGCGCGTCGGCCATGCTCGGACGGTAGTACCGGGGCCGTAGCCCCACCACCTCGAAACCGTGGGCCTCGTAGAGCGCGCGGGCCGGGACGTTGTCGGTCCGCACGTCCAGGACCACCGGGGCCGCCTCCGCGTCCGCCACCGCGAGCAGGCGACGCAGCATCGTGCGCCCGATCCCCCGACCCCGGAAGGCCGGATCGACGCCGATGGTGTGGACCTCGAACTCACGGTCCCCCGCCCGCCCGAGTGCCGCCAGCACGGCGTACCCGACCAGCGTGCCCTCCGACCGGGCGGCCAGACAGGTGGTGTGCCCGGAGCCGATCTCGGACAGGAACGATGCGGCAGACCACGGTCCGTCACCGCGGAAGAGCACTCGTTCGAGTTCCGCGCACCGCATCGCGTCGCCCGCGACCAGCGGATCGTAGACGACCCCGTCCACGGCGCCGCCGCCCGGCACCGGACCGCTCACCGCGGTGGCCCTCCGGCCTCGACGCCCC
>NZ_JAALED010000216.1:0-8663 GCF_014145155.1 Dietzia sp. B19
GCCGCCGGCCGGGTGGTGTGCGCGGGTGACGAGACCGCGGCGCCGGCCCTGCTGTCCATCGCCGGGGAGCTGGCCGCGGAGCCACGGGGGACGAGAGAGGTCCGGATCGTCCTGGAGTTGCCGACACCGGCCGACGTGCTCGCGCTGTCGGCCGAGGCGCCGGAGACCGTCACCCTGTTCTCGCGGTCCGGTGAGCGGGGACACGCGCTCGTCCATCACCTCGCCGGACTGTTGGGCGTGGGTCAGGGATGCGTCGAGTCGGTCCTCGACGGGCGCCGTCCCGCCGAGCGGGAATGGCAGACGGCCACCACCGTCTCCGCCGGGGACCCGTATGTGTTCCTGGCCGGGGAGGCGGGGCTGGTCCGCGCGATGCGCCGCCTCGCCGTGGACGGCGCCGGGATCCCCAAGGGGGCCGTGTCGTTCATGGGCTACTGGCGCAGGGGTGCGGCCGAATCCTGAGCGCTCGGGCGGATCAGGTCGTCTCCGGGCCCTCGTCGGGCGCCGGGTACGACGGATCCCGCAACGCGCCGAGCAGACGCGGATACCGCGATCCGGGCAGGCGGTTCCCCACCGGATCGAAGTGCAGGTTCTCGTCGTCGTCCTCCCAGGTGTCCACCGTCACACGCCCGAGGGTCTCCCATCTGCCCAGCGGAGTGGCGTGCTGGAGGGTCCACGTGCCGCCGTCGCCTGTCGGGATGGCGGCCAACAACAGCTGCCGCCCGGCGACTCTGACGGGGAACATCGAGGTCATGGTGCGGCCGGTCGTGCGCCATCCCGTGGTCAGTACGTAACGACTGATCGGACCCAGGCCCGTGCTCGCGAGCAGGATGTCGACGGGGCGGTCGGCGTGGATGCGGATGGCCATCCCGCCGATGTCGGGGACGACGTCCGGCAGACCCACGGCGCGCGAGAAACGGATCGTCGCCGGCCACCTGCCCGTGATGTCCAGGAGTGGTGAACCGGTTCGGCCGACCCCGGTCACGCTCAGGGTCGCCTGGGCGACGATGCCCTTGGGGTGCAGGGCCTTGGGTCGTGCCAGGCGCGTCACCGCCGCCGCGACCCCGAAGACCGAACCGAGAAGACCCGCGACGGGGGACGAGCGCACGGCCACCTCCGCGGAAGCCTCCGGGCGACGGTCGACTGGGGCGTGGGCGGAGGTGCCGCGGGCGGTTCTCCGATGGGTGCGGGGCATGATCCCAACGATACTCAGCGCCGCGTCTCACACAGCGGCGCTACGTGCAGTGCTCGACCGACCGCGCCTCGTCCGCACCGCCGCGCCGACCGCGCCCCGCCGACCCCCCCGCCGAGTGGTCGATTCCGATCGCGTTTGCGCAGGGCGAATTCTCCCGCTCGGCGTACTTGCGACCACTCGCCGAAAAGGGTGGACTCGGCCCCGGAGTTAGGCGCGCCGATTGATCCAGTCATCGACCCTGCGGGCGACGCGACCCGATCACCGCAACTCACCGCGTCGCGTGAAGCGTTCAGAAGATGGTGATCGAGTGGTGGGTCCGCGGACTGCCCTGACGACCCCAGGGGACCTGGCCGACGGTGTCCGGGCTCAGCTCCACACTGCGTGGAGGCGCGGGAGCGCCCAGTCCCAGGGGATGCGCTCCTGCTCGAGCCGGAGGTCCCCGCCGGTCGTCAGCGCCTCGAGCGCGTCGAGCTCATCCGGTGTGAGGCGCGATGGCGCGGCCCGGGTCGGCGAGGGGTCGGGCACCGCATACTCGCGCCATGCGTCCAGGGTCTCGGTGTCCATGAGAACGCTCACGGCGTGCGGGGCGTGATGGCGTAGACGGTCGAGGATCGCGAAGCCGTGCGAGTCGAGGTCGCCCCAGTACGCGATGTGAGCGCGGAGTGCCCAGGGCAGGGCGGCGACGGCGTCGACCGCGAACCCCCGGCCGAACAACGCGACGGTCTCGGGGAGGTCCGGCAGGGCGAGGAAGGTGGTGAGGTTCTCGACGACGACGAGGTGAGGCGGTCCCCCCGAGGTACGCCACAGAGTGGCGAGCTGATCGACCGGGCTCTCGACGTCACGCAACGGGAACGCGATGTCCGGATCAAGCACCCTCATGCGGATGCGGACGTCCGGGCCCAGCAATCCCAGCCCGGTGGCCGTCCCGCGGACCGCGTCGTCGACGCCGGCCCGAGCGGCGTCGAGCACAGCCTCGACCACCCGGGTCCGGGTCTCGATCCACTTGGTGTCGACCCCCGGGACCGCGATCTCGCGGGCACGACGCCCGGCGGTGGGGTTCGCGAGTGCCCAGCGGCACACTGCCAGGAGCTGGTCGAACGCGCCCTCCTCCCAGTCCTCCCAGGTGGCCGAGGTCTCTGCGGCGGCGCGGCGCAGCATGGAGTGATCGGGCCCGAGGTCGATGATCCGGAGCGTGCGGTTCAGCAGCCGAGCCCACCGCGACGCCCGGTCCGCGATGTGGGCGATGGTGTCGGCGCCGACCACTTCAACGCGTTGCGGGAGCGGTACGACCCCGAACCCGGGCAGGCGGCGGTCCGCCCAGGTCAGCCGGACATCGGGTCCTCCATGGGTGCTCTCGAACTCGCGCCATCGCCTGATCCACGCCGCTGTCCCACTGGGGTCTTCGGCTGCGTTCGCGGCGGTCGGCGGCGCCGTGCTGAACCGGACGACCTCGGCGTCCCCGCCGAAGGGGTCGGCGAGCCACCGACGGTGGACCCGGGCGAACCGGGTGGCACACGCGGCCGTCAGTTGGTCTGGGTCGCGCGG
This sequence comes from Dietzia sp. B19, assembly GCF_014145155.1. Taxonomy (NCBI): domain Bacteria; kingdom Bacillati; phylum Actinomycetota; class Actinomycetes; order Mycobacteriales; family Dietziaceae; genus Dietzia; species Dietzia sp. B19. The sequence continues at coordinate 2,738 of NZ_JAALED010000216.1, forward strand.
CTCCGAGCGGGTACCCACCATCAGGCCTCGTCCCAGGTGACGCGCTCGATCCGGGAGTGGCTGCCGTCGTCGTTGCCCACCACCACGAGTCCGCCGATGTACGGCTCGAGGGTCTGCAGGAGCTTGAGCGGGGTGGCCAGGACCATGTGGAAACCGAAGTCGGTGAACACGTCCATCGCCCGACGCGTGTACTCGGGATCGGCGCGGTCGAACGCCTCGTCCAGAACGACCGTCCCGTAGCCGGGGACGTCGGCGTCGATGTCGGCCAGCTGGAAGCGCAGCGCCGCGGCGAGGCAGAAGAACACCAGCTTCTGCGCCTGCCCGCCGGACAGCCCGGACGAGGAATCGTGGTAGTTGGTCGGGGCGCCGTCGGCGTCAATCTCGATGCCGATGAACCCCACGTGCTTGCGGGTGTCCAGCACCGTCTGCCGCCAGCGACGGTCGCCGGCGTCCGCCGACCCGAGCTTGTCGAGCAGACGTGACATCACGGCGAAACCCGCCTCCGCGGCGTCCACGGTGCGGCTGTCGAGTGCGCCGGTCAGGGCCGTTTCCAGGTCACCGAGGAAGTCGGTGACGGTCTCCGAGCGCCGGTCCCGCACCTCGATCTGCAACCAGCGTCCCGACTAGAATTCCGATCGATGAAGGGACTCGTTGACGGGTCGGATCTTGGCTTCGATCTCCGACCGGGCCCGGCGGATGCGGCGGGCGAGCTCGCCCAGGTTGCGGGTCTGCATCTCGCCGATGAGGCCGAGGAAGCGTTCCTCGAAATCGGCCAACCTGTCCCGCCGCAGGCGGACGAGCACCTCCACCGCCTCACCGACGAACTCCGGGTCCGACTTGAGGTCGGCCTTCATCGTGGGCCAGATCTCGAGATATGAGGTGAGGATCGCCGTGATGCGCCGGTGGATGCGGTCGCGCTCGGTGGCGGTGGCCGACTGCTCCACCGCGATCGCGCGTTCGGCCCGCTGACATACGTCCTGCACGTTGTCGGCCGTCAGCCTGCGTGTGGCGGCGGACAGGCGCGCGCGGATCCGGTCGGCGGCGTCGGGATCGGCAGCACCGTGGGACTCTTCGGAGGCACTACGCTCGGCCAATTGCGCGAGGCGGGCCTGCAGCCCGGCGACGTGGTTCGCCGCGACTGCTCGGTCACCGGTGGCCGCATCGTATGTCGATTGCGCCCGCGACTGGAACTCCTCGGCATCACGTAGTTCCCGCTCCATCTCGGCAACCTCCGGGTGCGCCTCGCGCCACCGGTCGAGCCGCTCTCGGGCGTCGTCGGCCCGTCGTTGGGCGGTGGTCGAGTCGATCTCCTCCCACCGCAGTCCGCGGAGCGCAGCTCCCGCCTGCTGCCGGGAGCGTCGATCGGCGTCGAGGTTCTCCAGCGCCGCCCACCGGCTCTCCGCGGAGTCGATCCGGGACTGGATCTGATCGCGCCGAGCGGTGAGCGCCTCCACCTTGGCGTCGTTGAGACCACCCAGCTGGAAGACCGCCGGATCGTCGATGCTGCGTCGGTCGTCCTTCTCGAACCTCCGACCACGCTTGATGAGGCCGTGCAGGGTGACCGCCCGCTCCAGGGCGCCCAATTCGTCGGAGGACTCGACGCAGGTCAGGTCGAACTCGCTCGCGAGTCGACGACGCATCCACTGCTGGAACGGACCGGGGGCGGGCTCCATCTTTCGGACCAGGCTGTCCGGGCCGGTCCTCTTGGCAGGCGAGTCATCGGTGGTGTCGACGACCTCGTAGACCAGCCGAATGCCCAGATGCGTGTCGTTGACCGCGCGCGTGACCGCGGCGCGGAGATGGTCGGGGACGAGCATCGTCCGCGCGAAGCCGGAGAGCACCCGTTCGGCTGCCGGCCGCCACCTCGCATGCTCGGAGGACACATCGAGCAACTCGCCCGCGAACGGGAGTTCGCGGGGATTGGCCCCAGCCGCACGACAGACCAGGTCCCGCGCTGCCAAGAGGCGCGAATCAATGTTCGAGCGGTGACGGAGCAGCGCCTGGAGGTCGGCCGTCACACGGGCGAGGGTGCTCGACTCCTCGTTGAGGTCCCCGGCGACCTCGCGGAGCTTCTTCCGATCACGCGCTCGCTCGGCTTCCTGGTCCGCGTCGTCCCGGTCGAGCCTGGCGAGGAGGACGGCGAAGTCCTCGGCGGTGGCCGGAAGTGTGCCGCCGAGTCGCTCGAGCTCCGTGGCCGCCCGTTCGCGACGGGAGGTCACCGACGTTGCGTGGTCGAGCGCGCGGCCCAGCTCCCGCGCGAGCTCGTCGCGCCCGGCGCCCGCACTGCCCCGCAACCGGGAGCGGAGGTCGTCGCTGGTCGTTCTGGCTGAGTCGAGCTGATCACGGGCAGTGGCGACGGCGGCCTCGGCGGCGACGAGGGCTCCGCGCGCGGTCGACAGCTCCTCCTCGACCAGCGCGGTGGTAACGGCCACCTGCACGGCCGGGAAGGCCGAGCTCTCGGCGTCGAGTTCCTCGGCCCTCCCCAGCACCTGGATCCGTGAGGCACTCAGGTCCGCGAGCGGCTCGAGGTGAGAGATCTGTCTACGGACGTCGACCACCGACCGGTGCGCTTCCCGCAGTTCGGCGAACTGCTCGACAGCCCGGTCGGCCACGGCGAACGTGTCCGGCTCGTCGAGCATGAAGTCCCGGAAGAGCTGATCGAGGCTGGACAGGGATTTGGCGGACAGAGTCCGGTGGAGGAGCAACTGCGCGGCCTCCGACGCGATGCCCAGCCGGCGCCGGAACGCCGCGGCGAAGGCCGAATAGCTGTCGTGGAACCTGATGTCCGGGAACTCGCGCTTGAGCGCTCGCTTGTCGATCCCGTTGCGCAGGTGACCGAACATCTCCGTCAGATCAAGGGGGGAGTCGGAGGGGTGCTCGGCGACGCCGTGGAGGCGCTTGATCCCGGTCGCGGAGTTGTCGCCCGAACGGGCGTAGAGCAGGAGCAGCAGCGTCACACTGCTCCCCGTCCCGTTCGAGTAGGTGAGCGCGATGGCCGAGAAAGTGGCCTTGGGGCGAAGGTAGACGGAGGCGAGGTCGCCCGTCTCGCCGTCGGCCCCTCGGCGCCACGCGCCGCGGAGATACGAGACGAGCGTGCGCCCGGAGCCCCGGCCGGCCTCTTCCTGGGCCGCCGCATTGAACCGGAGGTGAGCGGGCGGGACGAGTACGGCGGAGACCGCGTCTATCAGGGTCGACTTGCCGGAGCCGGAACCGCCGGTGACCAGGAAGCCCTTCCTGGGGACCGCGACGTCGTGATACCCGTCGAGCGTGCCCCAGTTGCACACCTGGATTCGCGAGAGCCGCCTCTGCCCGGGGTGCTCCGGCATACCGGGCAACTTCAGATCATCCGGCATCGTCGTCCGCCTCGTCGTCGTCGAACAGGGAGGCGCCCTCGTCGGAGGCATCGCCGTGCGCGGCGATCAACCCCCGGTACTCGTCGCGGATACCCGCCACCACGTCGGCATCGAAGAGGTGCCGGAGGACCGGAGACACCTCGGCACGTCCCTCGGTTTCGGTCTCGGTGAGCAGCGAGTACGTCTTGAGCCGGTTCCACGAGGCGTCGAACTTTCGGGTGTAGCGGGCCCGGTCGGAGTCGATCACCTGGCGATAGACGTCGATCTGTTCGGCGACGTCGGTGCGGTCGACGATCACCCGTTCGCCGGGCGGGGCCACTGACAACTCCGACCGCAGGTGCAGGAGTAGGACGGTGTCCATATGGGAGAGGGTCTCGGTTCGGAGGACAGCGGGTACCTCGACGTGGACGGAGGTGTCGACCTGACGGGTGAACGCGATCCCGGCGTCGTGGTCCAGGACAAGGTCGAGGAACACGTCCGCGAGCCTTGAGCGGAGCGCGGGCTCGTCGGACACGACCGCTGCCCAGATCTCCGGCTGGCGATGCGCCTGCACCAGTAGACCCGTGAGCAGGCGGGCGAGCGCGCGTCGGGACGCGAAGGACAGCGTCCCGGTGTCTCCGGGCCACAACGCCTCGCGGTCGTCGGCCGGGGCATCGGTCGACGCGGCGGTGGGCGGGGCACCGTCTCCCGGGGGAGCCGTCACGTGTTCTCCTCGTTCGATCGGTCGGCGGTGAACACCAGCGTAGGGATCCGGGCGGTGTGCTCGGAACCGGCCGCGCCTGTCCACGTGATGGTCTCCGTCGCGTCCGGGGCGTCCGGTGGGGCCTGCACGTGGCCCCTGATGGCCAGGTTGAGCAGGCCCACCACACTCGCCACGCCCTGGGTGGCGGGGTGTTCGCGCAGGACGGTGCCGATGGACGACGGTCCGAGTCGGCTCACCACGTCGTCGACATGGGCGCGGAGTTCGACCTCGTCGATCTCCGAGGCGCGCACGAGCGCGGTGAGTGCGGAGAGGTCGGCCATGCCCGTGTCGTGGTGGGAGACCTCCGCCGCCACGCGTTCCTCCCCGGGGTTCCTCAGGCGCAGGGCGCTCACCGATCGGACGGACATGCCGATCCGGCGGAGCGGGACGGACATCGACGTGGTCGGTCGGGCAGCATTCGTCCTGCTGGCTTCGGCCGCGGCGGACCGGGCTGACCGGATCAGGGCGATCATCTGACGGTGTTCGACGTAGGCATCGGTCGCGACGAAGTGCCGAAGGCTCCGCGACAGGGACGTGAGGACACCGTTGACCTCGGCGCCCGCCAATTCCATCTCCTCGAACAGCGAGCGCAGTTCGCGGCGCGCGGCCGGCGGGAGGTCCGCCACCTGCGGTCGGCTCAGGATGTCGTTGATCCACGCGTCGACCGAAGCGGAGCGCTCGGGGTCGAGGAGGACCGAGTAGAACGACGAGAAACTCCGACCCGCCTCCGAGTCACCGATGAGATCGACACCCCCGAAGACCGCGTCGAGCACGTCGCCGCGGGCACCGTCCTGGTCCAGGAGACGACGACGAAGATCCTGGTTGAGCGAGTCGAACTCAGCGCGGACCCGTGCGAAGTCGGCGGGGATGTCGTCCGCGCCGTGCAGGATCTCGGCCACCTTCTCCCGGACCTGCTCGGGATCCGCGAGTTCGACCTCGCCCGCCTCGACGCGTGCGATCGCGGCATCGATCCGCTCCCGCTCCCGGGTGAGGGACGCGAGTCGGCCCTGGATCGATGGATCGGTGTCCCGGGCGAGGTCCTCGAGCTGGCGGGTCAGAGTCTCGACCCGTGACACGGTGAGTCCGCGACGCGGGGTCTGCAGACCGTCGAGGAAGTCCACGGCCACCAGGGCTGACTGTGTGGGCTCTACCGTCTCGCCGGTCGCGGCGGTTCCTGGACGCCTGAGCATCCAGCCGGCGTCCACCCACGCCCGCACGTAGGACTGTGCGGTCCCGGGAAGATCCGCACCGGAGTCGCGCACCGCCAGCAACGTCCTGTCGAGGAACTCGTAGAGCTCCGCTGACGGCACCCGGCGGGAGGAGCCCTCGAACATCTCCCTCAGAACCGCCACAATCAGCGGCCAAAGCGGGCTGCGCAGCAGCGCGAGGGTCGGAGACTCCGCGTTCAGCCGGGTGAGGGCAAAGAAGCGGGCCAGCGCGGACATGGCGTTCATGGTGGCATGTGGGTACGACGCCAGCGGCAGCGAGTGGTCGATTTCGATCGCGTTTGCCCAGGGCGAATTCTCCCGCTCGGCGTATTTGCGACCACTCGCCGAGGAGGGTGGGCTCGGCCCCGGAGTTCGCCCCGCCGGGGCGCTCAGTCGTCGACGCCGCGGGCCGCCAACGCGTCGCCGAGCTGGTCGGCCGTGGTGAGCGCCCCGAGGACGGTGGGTACGACCAGCGCCCTGATCGACATGCCCAGACCGCGCGCCTTGCGGGCCTCGGTCACCTGCCGGAGCTGCCGGGCGAGCAGGGGGATCGCCCGGATCGTCAGGACCAGTACGAGCGCCACCCGATCCGGCGAGACCCCGACGCGGCGCAGTGGCTGGGA
>NZ_JAALED010000216.1:8730-20749 GCF_014145155.1 Dietzia sp. B19
TCGAGCATGTCCGAGACCCTGGTGGTCAGCGCGACGAGGCCCGCCACCGCCACCGCCACCAGAAGCGCACCGCTCACGCGCAGAGCGGTGTCGAGGTCGGCGACGATCCACTGCAACACCAGGATCGCGAGCAACATCGGCAGCACCGGACGCACCTGGTCCCAGGCGGCGCGCGGCCGGATGCGCCCGATCGCATAGAGCGCCGCGGCGAACCCCAGCGCGGGCAGCACGTGCCAGGCGTCCCGCACCGACAGCGACACCGCGAGGATCAGCGCGCAGACCAGGAGGATCTTCAGGCCCGCCGGCAGGCGGTGGAGCAGCGAGTGCCCGGGTTGGTAGGTGGCGAACACCTAGACCCCCGGCCCCGAAGCGGTATCCGATCCCGATCCCGATCCCGATCCGGTACCCGAGCCCGGACGCAGCGCGATCCGGCGGTACCCCGACAGCGCGGCCGTGGGGGCGTCGTCGATCACCACCCGGCCGCCGTCCACCACCAGCACGCGGTCGAAGTCGGCCACCAGGTCCAGGTCGTGGGTCACCACCACGAGCTGCTGGGGGAGTCCGGCGAAGGTCTCGGCCACCAGCGCGCGGTTGCGGAGGTCGAGCAGGGTGGTGGGTTCGTCGGCCACGATCACCGAGGGCTCGATCACCAGCACCGCCGCCAGGGCGAGTAGTTGCTTCTGACCGCCGGACAGGAGGTGGCAGGGGTGATCGGCGTGATCGGAGAGGTTGTAGGTGGCGAGTACCTGGTCGACCCGTCGTCGTCGATCCTCGCGGTTCAGGCCCGATCGGCGCAGGGAGAACTCGACGTCCTCCGCCACGGTGGGCATGACGATCTGGGTGTCGGGATCGGTGAAGCAGAAGCCGACCCGGCGGCGCACCTGCGCGCCCTTGCGGCGCGTGTCGAGGCCGTCGACGGTCACCGTGCCCGAGGTGGGGACGACCAGCCCGTTGATCATCCGCGCGAGCGTCGACTTGCCCCCGCCGTTGACGCCGACGATCCCGATTCGCCGCTCGGACAGCACGAGATCGATGTCGGCGAGGACGGTCCGGTCACCGTAGGCGTGGTTGACGCCGTCGAAGCGGATCTCGGTGCCTCGGTCGTCGGCCACGCGGGGGTCGGTCACGCGGGGGTCGGACGACGCCCACGCAGCGGGGCGATCAGACCGGGCCGCGCCTTGTGGACCTGCACGGCGACGACCGCCGTGATGACCGCCTTGACGAGGTCGCCGGGGAGGAAGACGCCGTTCGCCGCGATCGCGGCCGTCAACGTCAGCTCGGTGCGGATCAGCATGCCCACCACGCCGAAGGCGTAGATGACCACGATGCCGCCGAGGATGTTGATGAGCAGCCCGGGGATCAGCCGGTACCGCGGCATCAGCATCGCGGTGAGCAGGCCGATCACGACGACGGCCGGGAGCCAGCCGATGAGGAAACCCGCGGTGGGACTGGCCAGCGCGGTGAGGGTGGTGCGACCGCCGGCGAGGACGGGCAGCGCGAGACCGATCACGATCACCGCGAGGACCGACAGCAGTCCCTTGCGCCAGCCCAGAAGGGCGCCGGCGAGCATGACGCCGAGCGTCTGCAGCGTGATCGGCACCCCGGCGGAGCCGATGCTGATCTGACCGGGGAGACCGAGGACGACGATGAGGGCGGCGAACACCGCGATCTGGGCGAGATCTCGGGTTGCGCTCCGGGCCGGGGCCTGATCGATGGAGGTGCTCACGTGGACTTCCTTGTCACCTGGAAAGCTGATCGACGATGGACGGGGTTCATTGTTGCCCCTGTCACCCCGAACCGCCTCATCGGGGTGGGCGGCTCCGCGTGTCCGGTCGCGGGCCCGGCCGGACTGGCTTAGAGTGACCTGAATCACATCCAGCGGTTCGGGGGACCAGTGACGACTCGATCCCAACGCGTCTTCGGCGAGGTCATCGCCGCATTCCTCGTGGCCGTCCTGGCGTTCGTCCACCTGCCGGCCCACGTCAGCGCGCAACCCTATGCCGTCTACCTGGACGTCGCGGCCGACAACCCGCACGGTGAGTCGGCGGGAGGCTTCTCCACCTCCATGACCACCGATCGCGACGAGTTGGGGGCGGCGCTGGACGTGGTGCGGGCCGCGGGCGTGGCGCCGGAGCGATACGGGACCCTGGCCCGCCAGTACTGGCTGGTCGTCGGTGCCCAGAACGCGGGGATCGACCTCGACGAGTGGGAGCCGGCCCGGGGGCTGGAGGCGAACCTGGAGACGGTCGACAAGGTGTACGTGAACTACCTGCGGCTGTACAACTCCCACGACGGGTTCTGGTGGACCGGGATGGCCGGGATGGCCGGGATGTCGTTCGCCGCCGGGTTCTGGGACCTCGACGAGGTGGGGGGCGTGCTCAGCGTGCCCGGGGTGCACGAGGTGGGTACCGGGGTCGGTGACGCCCTCGGTGGAGTGCCGTGGGAGCTGGCGGCCGGGATGCCGCGCGACGTGAGATTACTGGCCACCGCCGGTCCGACGCTCACGCGACCGGACGTGGACTGGTACCTGCACCGGCTGCTGATCATGCAGCGCAACATCTTCATGGACATGGTCCCGATGCATGAGGCCTACCTGGCAGGGGGGTTGCCGGCGGTCAGGGAACTCGCGGCGGGCGGGGCGTATGACGAGTACGCGCTCGAGGCCTGGCGGGGACTCGACGAGGGCTCACCGGACGGCAGGTCGGAGGCGCTGCTGCGGATGGCGTCGCGGGAGCAGAACCAGATCATCGCCGACCAGTGGGACGCGACGGCGGCCGGCCGAGGGGACGTCGGTCGGGTGCTCACCTACATCACCACGGTGGGCGGCTCCCCCGATATCCCCGGGGCCTCCACCCTGGGTGGGTTCCGCCCGCTGTCGGTGCGCGCGGACGTCAACGGCCGACCGACGGTGCTGCACACCCCGCTGCCCGCGTTCAACTGGGCCGACAGGGAACCGCGCTGGGAGTACATCGAGCAGGATCTCGTGCCGGCGTTCCGGTCGCTCGTGCGCGACCGGCCGGCGGAGGCGCCGGGCTACCTGGACGTGGGCTTCCGGCCGCGGGCCGAGCAGAACCGGATCCTCGCGCGGCTGCCGGTGTTCGCCGGGCAGATGACGACGGGGTGGGCGATCGGGCCGGGGTGACGCACGACTCGTGGGACACGACCCCGTCGCCGTGCCACCTCGCCTTTCACCCGGGCGGATCGATCAGGGCGGATCGATCAGGGCGTCCACCGCGGTGAGTACCTCGTCCAGTGGCCGCCCGCCCTCGATGAGTTCGGAGGCCTTGAACGTCACGGCCATGACCAGCTCGGTGGTCAACTGTGGATCGGATCGGGAGGACTCGGCGAGCGATTCGCGCAGTGGGGTGGTCATCTCGGTGTGCATCCGGGTCAGCCGCTCGCGCGCCGGGCCGTCGGGGAGCTGCGCGGCCAGCGCGGTGAGGATCGCGTGGTCACCGGCGGCGACCAGATCCAGGGTGGTGTGCACGTAGGCCACGACCCCCCGGCGGCCGCCGCCTGCGTCACGCACTGCTCCCGTGACGGTGTCGATCCACCGTGGCATGAGGTCCTCCGCCACGGCGACGACCAACTCCGCGCGCGAGGAGAAGTAGGTGTAGAAGTTCGACCGTGTCATGCCCGCCCGGGCGGTCAGCTCGTTGATGTCGGGAGGGGTACCGGGGGCCTCGGAGAGCATCGACCGGGCCGCGTCGAGCAGGGCCCGACGCTTGGCGTCCCGGTGTTCGCCCACGGTGGGGGCGTCGATACGTGGAATGTCGGTCTCCCGTCACCTTCTCGGCGGAGGCCCGATCATACGTGTCCATCAGGTCACACGTGCGCGTGCAGCCGCCCGTCGACCATCTCCAGGACCCGGTCGCAGTGTTCGAGGATCTCGTGGTCGTGCGTGACCAGAACCGTCGCGACGCCGTTCTGATGGGTCTCCTCCGCGAGCAGGCGCACCACGTCGTGGCTGGTCCTGCGATCCAGCGCGGCGGTGGGTTCGTCCACCAGCAGCAGATCCGGCGAGGACATCAGGGCGCGGGCGATGCCCACCCGCTGACGCTCGCCGCCGGACATGGTGGCCGGGCGGCGGCGCGCGCGGTGGGTCAGACCGACGGCCTCGAGCAGGTGGTCGGGATCGCGACGCCGGGACCGGTCTCCGCCGAGTGTTCCCACGAGCCGGAGTTGGTCGCGCGCGGTGAGAGCGGGCACAAGGTTGCCGGACTGGAACACGAACCCGACGTGGTCGCGCCGGAACCGGGTGAGGTCCCGGCGACCGAGACCGGTGATGTCGCGGCCGCCCACCTCGACGGTGCCTGAGGTCGGGGACAGCAGTCCGCCGGCCACGGCCAGGAGGCTCGACTTGCCCGCTCCGGAGGGGCCGACCACGGCCAGGACCTCGCCACGGGCCACCTCGACGTCGACACCGGCCAGCGCGTAGACGGTCTGGTCGCCGTCCCGGAAGGTCAATTCGACACCGCTCAGGCGAAGGCCCGGGGTGGAGGCGTCGCCGGTGTGTGTGGTGGTGGTCATCGGTTCTCTCCCAGTGCGCTGTGCGGGTCGACGGCGGTGATGCGGATGGTGGCGAGGGTGGCGCCGACCAGTCCCAGAGTCAGGAGGAGGGCGGCTCCGAGTGCGATGGGTCCGGTCTCGAGGGCGAACGGCATGCCGGTGCCCACCAGGAACGACCCCACTCCCACGCCGATGGCCACACCGACCGCGATGGACCCCGCCAGCAGGATGAAGGCCTGCCCGATCGCGTCGCCCAGGAGTCGCACGGTCGAGGCGCCCATGGCGCGCAGGACAGCGATCTCGCGGGATCGCTGGACGGTGAGGATGGCGAAGAACGCACCGACGACCAGCGCTGAGATGGCGTACAGGAACCAGGTGATCATCGACATCGTCATCATCTCGGCCTGGTATCCGGGCGAGGAGTCGAACGACTCCTCCAGGGTGCGCGCCGAGGTGTCGGCCGCGGCATCGCCGGTGGCCAGGTCGGGCAACTCGCCGTCGACCCCGGCGAGGGCCACGACGCTGTACTCCTCACGGGCGCCGGCGCGCGACTCCTCGCCGAAGCGGGTGCCGGCGTGCACGTCCTGCCACGTGGCCAGGGTGGTGAAGGCCATGTCGACGTGGCCGAAGGTGTGCTGGGCGGCCGCGATGCCGACGACCTCGAGGGGGATCCCCAGTCGGTCGACCGTCACCGTGTCGCCCGGGCCGACGGAATCGGCGGCGGTGGCGCTGATGAGGATCTCCCCGTCGGACGCGGGCGCCCGGCCCTCGGCCACCTCGGGAACGAGCGGGCCCTCTGGGTCCGCGCCGATGAGGGTGAGGTCCACCGGGGTCCCGGAGGAGGTCCTGGCGTTGATGATCGACAGACCCATCGGTGTGGCCACCGACACGTCGGGTCGTGCGGCCCAGGCCTCGACCTGGTCGGGCCCGACCACGGATCGGGTGAACGCCGAGTCGGTGCGGGTCTCGGGAGCGAACGCGACGGCCTGGACGGGCATGCGCTGCAGGCCGGAGACGCCGTCGTTGACCAGTCCCGAGGACAGCCCGGCGAGGAGAACCATGAGGACGCTGATCAGGGCCACGACGGAGCCCATCAGGGTGAATCGGGATCGCGCGAAGGTCAGTTCGCGTAGGGCGAGAAACATGGAGGCCTTCCGGCATCGACATCGGGAACGGGGAAGATGCTAACACCATGTCAGTATCATGCTGACACGGTGTCGCGAAGGTCTCACCGCGGTGCGGTGTCGGCAGGACCCGGCGATTCGACCCGATCCGCAGGCGCGGGCGGGTACTCCTGGAACATGCCCCGCGTCATTCCCGACACTCCCGTCTACGGCCACCCCTCCGAGGAGAAGGTCGTCGAGCTCCTGCGCGATCAACTCTCCGACGACAGCCTGATCGTGGTGGGGCAGCGCGTCTCCACCGCGGAGAAGGAGCACGAGGTGGACGTCCTCGTGGCCATGCCCGGGGCGGGGATCGTGGCGATGGAGATCAAGGCGGGATCGATCACGATCGAGGACGGCCGGTGGCGACAGGGGACCGGCGGCAAGCAGCACACGATCGATCCCGTCACCCAGTGTCGAGATGCCCTCTACGCCCTGCGTGGTCATGTCGACGCGGACCCACGATGGCCGCGGCAGCACCAGCGTTGGACCCACATGCTGGTCTTCCCCCACGCTTCGATCCCGGGGGATTTCGCACGTCCCGACATACAGCGCGAACGAATCGTCGATCGTGATCAACTCGACCAGCTCGCCACCCTCGCCTACCGTCTCGCGCGGAACTCCGGGCCGAGGGATCGACCCTTCCTCGCCGCGGACACCGTCACCCGCCTCGCGGACGTCCTCGGCGGCCGGGGACTGCCGCAGCGGGATGTGGTGGCCCGCGCCGCGGAGAACGCCGACATCGCCGACGCGCTCACCCGCGAGCAATCGGTGCTCCTCCGGGCGGTCGACGCGCTGCCGCGCGTGGAGATCCGTGGTGGCGCGGGCAGCGGCAAGACCTACCTCGCACTCGAGCAGGCGCGGCGTCTGTCGAGGGCCGGGCAGCGCGTCGCGTTGATCTGCTACTCGCACGGCCTCGCGGGATACCTCAGACGCGTCACGAGCGGATGGACGAGACGCGAACGGCCTGCGTACGTGGGGGAGTTCCACGCGCTGGGCGTCGAGTGGGGAGCTCCTGCCGGGCCCGACGAGCGGGTGCGGTCCGAGGAGACGGTCCGGTGGTGGGAGGAGGAGCTCCCGCGCCTCATGGCGGAGCTCGCCGACGAACTACCCGACGGCAAGAGGTTCGACGCCGTGATCGTGGACGAGGCCCAGGACTTCGCCGACAGCTGGTGGCGTCCGGTGATCGGTGCACTGCGCGATCGTGAGCTCGGCCGTCTCATGATCGTCGGCGACGCCGGGCAGAGCGTGTTCCAGCGGACCGGTCGGCCGCCCGTCGACCTGGTGCCGCTGGTGCTCGATCACAATCTGCGTAACACGCGTCAGATCGCCAGTGCCTTCCTGCCCCTGGTGGGACAACGGATGGAGCTGCGCGGCGGCTCGGGGCCCGCGGTCCGTTACGTCGAGGTGCCGGAGGGCACCGACCCCGTGGCGGCCGGCGACGACGAGGCCATGCGACTGCTCGACGAGGGCTGGGAATCGCGGGACGTCGCGTTGTTGACCACCGGATCGCGGCACCCGATGCAGGTCGAGTTGCAGGATGGCGGGAATGACACCTACTGGGAGACGTTCTGGAGTGGCGAGGACATCTTCTACGGCCACGTGCTCGGGTTCAAGGGCCTGGAGCGCCGCGCCGTGGTGCTGGTGTGCAACCACCACGACGGCATGGACCGGGTCCGCGAGAGGGTGTACGTGGGGCTGTCCCGGGCGACGGATGTACTGGTGGTGGTGGGTGATCCCGGTGCGCCGTGCGGCGGCAGGTGAGCGCGTGGACGCGGCCGGGGTGCGCGAGCCGGATGAGAACCACCGCCCGGCCTGGTGGGGGGCCGGGCGGTGGTCAGGTGGACACGAGAACCGCGGTCAGCTCCCGAGGTCGGCGGAACCCTCGACGATCTCTGCCTGCTCGGCCTTCCGGGCGCCGTGGGAGACGGAGATCTTGCGCGGCTGGGCCTCCTCGGCCACGGGGATCACCAGGCGCAGCACGCCGTCGCTGTAGTCGGCCTCGATCTTGTCGGTCGCCAGGCCCTTGCCCAGGGCGAGCTGCCGGGCGAAGGTGCCCGACTGACGCTCATGCATGAGCCACTGGGCATCACCCTCCGCGGGCGCGCGGCGTTCGGCACGGACGGTGAGCGTGCGGTCCTCCACGTCGATGTCGATGCTGGAGGGATCGACGCCCGGCAGGTCGATGAGGCCCACGAAGCGATCGCCCTCCTTGTACAGGTCCATCGGCAGCGAGGTGGAGGCGGTCGCGCTGCGCAGCCCCTCGCCCAGGAGGCGATCGAGCTCACGGAACGGATCGAAACGGGTGGTGGTGGCCATGATGGTCTCCTTCAGGACTGGTCGGGATGCGCCCGGCGTCTCCGGGATCGCACACGGTTCAACTCACCGCCGTAGTTGAGTATTCCCGACTCAGGTCTCGGAGTTGTCTCAGTCGGATACAGGCGGGACCCGATGATTCAGACGTGGCGCGCGCGTCGTGACGCCGGGTTCTCCGACGCTGTCCGGGGGCGGCTCCTGATCCCGGCGATCCACTGCCAATAGCACCACCGAGATTCGAATCGTCGACGTCGGCGGCCTCAGTGCGCAGACTTACCGCACGGCCGCAGCACCGGCGAGGCGAGGACCTCGATCGCCCGGTGAGCCGGTGCGCCTTAGTCCCCGACCAACTCGTGAGGAGTCCTGATCAGCCATGCCCGAAATCAGTCCTGAGCAACAGTTCGAGACCGCCGCCGCACCACTGCAGTTCGCCTACTGGGTGCCCAACGTGAGCGGAGGGCTGGTCGTGTCGACGATCGAGCAGCGTACCGACTGGAGTTACGACTACAACCGGCGTCTGGCGGTCGCCGCGGAGAACAACGGGTTCGACTACGCGCTCACCCAGGTCCGGTACATCGCGTCCTACGGAGCCGCGTACCAGCAGGAGTCGACGAGTTTCTCGTTGGCGCTGCTTCTCGCGACCGAGCGGTTGAAGGTCATCGCCGCTGTCCACCCGGGATTGTGGCAACCGGGTGTCCTGGCGAAGTGGCTCGCCACCGCGGACCATCTCTCGAACGGCCGCGCCGCGGTCAACGTGGTGTCCGGCTGGTTCAAGGACGAGTTCACCAAGCTGGGTGAGCCGTGGCTGGAACACGACGAGCGATACCGCCGAGCCGAGGAGTTCATCAGATACCTCCGCACCATCTGGACCGACGACCACGCGGAGTTCACCGGCGACTTCTACCGCCTGCACGACTTCGACCTCAGACCGAAGCCGCTCGACATTCCGGGCCGGCCCCATCCCGAGATCTTCCAGGGTGGGAACTCCACGGCCGCCCGGGTCATGGCCGGCCGGGTCTCCGACTGGTACTTCAGCAACGGCAAGGACTTCGACGGACTCACCGAGCAGGTGGTCGAGGTGACCACCGAGGCCGCCCTGCACGGTCGCACCGTCAAGTTCGGGCTCAACGGCTTTCTCATCGGTCGCGACTCCGAGGTCGAGGCCCGCGATGTCCTCCGCGAGATCGTCGCCAAGGCCGACCGCGAGGCGGTCGAGGGGTTCGGATCCGCCGTCAGACAGGCCGGGAGTGCGACCGGCGACGGCAAGGGGATGTGGCAGGACTCTGAGTTCTCGGACCTCGTGCAGTACAACGACGGCTTCCGGACCGGACTCATCGGCACCCCCGAGCAGATCGCCGAGCGGATCGTCGCCTACAAGACGCGGGGTGTGAACCTCTTCCTCCTCGGTTTCCTGCACTGCATCGACGACGTGGAGTACTTCGGTGCCACCATCCTTCCGCTCGTCCGCGAACTCGAGGCAGACCTGCTCGCCAGCGGGCGGCTCGAGTCCGAACTCGCCCGTAACGGCGTCCTCGTCCCCGCCACCTGACACGACTCAGCCCGAGCCCACCCGTTCCCCGATCACAGAAGGACGACACCGATGACATCCACCATCAACTCAGGGCAGCGCACCTCGGGCGACCAGACCGCATTCGACGACGCTCTCCGGCGGGCCGATCTGGTCGCCGCGGAACTGGGCGTGACCGCAGCTGAACGTGACCGCGCGAACGCCGCGCCCACCGCCGAGATCGACCTGCTCCGCCGGCACGACCTGCTGCAGGTGGGCGAGCCCGTCGAGTTCGGCGGCTCGGGACTGGATTTCGCACAGTCTCAGCACATCACCCGCCGTATCGCGCGCGGCGACACCTCCATTGCCCACCTCATCGGGTATCACTACGCCCAACAGCGGATCCCGCACCTGTTCGGTACGCCCGAGCAGGCCGAGGCACTCTCACGACGCAACGCGGAGGAGAAGCTGTTCTGGGGCGGCGTCCAGAACCCGCGGGGAGCCGACGGCCTGGAGCTCACCCGTGACGGCGACGCCTTCCGGCTGAACGGGCGCCGGACATTCGCATCGGGCGCGAGCGTGGCCGACCAACTCTCGGTCACCGCGTCGTTCCAGGGCGACCTGGTGTTCCTCACCCTGCCCACCGATCGCCCCGGGTTCGAGCCCGACGGCGACTGGGACGCCATCGGCCAACGGCTGACCGACTCCGGAGGAGTCGAATTCCGCAATACCCGGGTGGAACGCCACGAGATCCTGGGCGATCCGGACTCCCCGCCCGGGTTCTCGCCGTATCAGACGCTGGTGACACCGCACTGGCAGCTGGCGTTCGTCAACTTCTACATCGGCACCGCCGAGGGTGCGTTCACCGAGGCGCTCGACTGGACGAGACTCAACGCGAGCCCGTGGGAGACCTCCGGACTCGACTCGGCGACCGAGGACCCGTACATCCTTGAACTGATCGGTGAACAACGGGCACGGATCACCGGCGCGGCTCTGTTGGCCGACCGGGCCGGTGCCGCCTTGCAGCAGGCTCTGGACTTCGGCCCGGGCCTCAGTGCGGAGCAACGCGCCGAGACCGCGATCGCGATCGCGGAAGCCAAGTTCGTCACCACCAAGGTCTCGCTCGAGGTGGCCTCGCGCCTGTTCGAGATCCAGGGAGCACGGGCCACGTCCAGTACCTACGGCTTCGACCGGCACTGGCGGAACCTGCGCACCCACACGGTGCACGACCCGGTGGCCTACAAGGCGCGAGAGATCGGGGACTGGACGTTGAACCACACCGCTCCGGCCTTCACCCTGTACAGCTGATGGCGCTCGGCGTCAGCGAAAGAGAAGCCATCACGAGCGAGTCCGCCATCGCCACGGCGCGCGCGCTCGCCCCCGCCGTCGCCGCGGGTGCGAGCGTGCGTGATGCCGAGAAGGCGCTGCCCGTCGAGCAGGTGGAGGCGCTGTCAGCCGCAGGCCTGTTCGCACTGACGGTACCCACGGAGTACGGGGGTCCGGGTCTGCCCGTCTCCACCGTCGCGGCGGTCACCGCCACGATCGCCGCCGCCGACGGGAGCCTCGCGCAGATCCCGCAGAGCCATTTCACGTTCCTCGACGCCGCTTGGCGCGGGGGTTCGGACGTCCTGCGGCGATCATTGTCCGAGCGTGTGCTTCATGGTGCCCTGGTCGCCAACGCCCAGACCGAACTCGGGGGAAGGACGACGCGGGACGATTCCACCGCACTACGCCGCAGCACGGGACGGCTGGTGCTCTCGGGCACCAAGTTCTACTGCACCGGTGCGACCTTCGCGGACATCCTGGCGGTGCGGGCGCTCGGGCCGGACGGCGGCAGCGTCATCGCCTATGTTCCGGCGGGCGCGGAAGGGGTGACCATCGGCACCGACTGGGACGCCTTCGGTCAACGCACCACCAGTAGCGGAACGGTCGACCTGGACGACGTGGCGGTGGATCCGGATCTGGTGCTGGACTACACCGGGCTCCTGGCCCGGCCGAGCACGTACGGGACCAGCGCGCAACTGCTGCACGCGGCGATCGACACCGGGCTCGCGCGGGGTGCGGTCGACACGATCGCCGGCCTCGCCGAGAAGGCCAGACCGTGGTTCGAGGCCGCCGTCGACCGGGCGGCCGACGATCCGCTCCTCATCGCCCAGGCCGGTGACCTCGAGCTGGCCGTGCGGTCGGCGGAGGCACTACTCGTGGTGGCGGGGGAGCGGATCCACCACGCCGAGACCACACCCGGTGCCCGGGCCGTCGCTGAGGCGTCCCTGGCCACGGCCGCCGCGAAGGTGGCCGCGGGTCGAGCTGCGCGTCGGGCGGGTTCGGAGCTGTTCGACTTCGGAGGCACGCGCACCGCCGCCGGATCGGCCAACCTGTCCCGGTACTGGCGCGACGCCCGAACCCACACCCTTCATGACCCGGAGAGGTGGAAGCTCCACCACCTGGGCCGGTGGGCCCTGGACAGGGTTCGGCCGCCCAGCCACGGCACCTTCTGACCGGGGCTCGGGTGCGGACGTGGCAA
>NZ_JAALED010000216.1:20813-24509 GCF_014145155.1 Dietzia sp. B19
GCCGCGGTGCGTCAGAGCCGATCGTGCCGGCTCAGAGGAACGGAAGAAGGGTCGGCACCAGGGTCGGCGCGTCGCCCGACGATCCGAAGACCGGACTGAGGCCCGCGAGCGAACCGAGGACCGTGTCCAGGTCGTCGAGCGACCCGTCAACGGTGTCGTCGTCCTCCACCGTGCACTCACCGGCCTCGGAGACGGCGGTGCGCAGACCGACCCCTGCGGTGGCCGCGTTGTCGGCCCACAGGAACCTGACCCGCTCGGCGGTGCCGGTGGCGCCTCCCAGGAGGCACTCGACGGTCTCGCGGTGGGAGGCGAAGCCCTCGTTGGCGAGGTTGGGCATGCCGACCGGCCGGGCGTAGAGGGTGCCGTCGGGGACGAACCCGGTCCCGTCGAAGGTCATCTCGACCGAGCGTCCCTCGCAGACCTCGTCACACAGCACCCGCACGACGCCGGACACCTCGTCGTGGTCGAGCGCCATCACGCCTTTGAACGGTGAGGTGTACGTCTGCATCTCGGTCACCGCACCTCCGTCATCCAGCCGCACGAAGTGGACCTTCCCGGTCCCCTCGACGCCCACGGCGAAGGCTCCGCCGAACGCCTCGGGGAGGTATTCGATGGCCTCGAGGCCGGCGTTCGCGCCGATCGGCCCGGTGAGGGAGGTCAGCGAGTACTCGTCCGTGGCGCTGAGGGTGCCGGAATCGCGGTCGGTGGGCAGGACGAAGCGCAGGATCGAGGGGCGACTGGTGCTGCCGGCGTCGTTGTTGCGCTCGGTGGCCACGTAGATCACGCCGTCCGGCCCCACGGTGACGCCCTCGGAATCGGGTCGGCCCGAACCGTCGGGGTAGGTGAGGACGAAGGTGCGGGCGAGCGAGTAGGTGCCTGCACTGTGGTCGTGGGCCAGGACGTACAGCGTGCCGGTGCCGTTGTTCACCACGTAGGCGGTGCCGTCGGCCGCGATGTCGACACCCGACATGTCGTCGTCCTCGGCGAAGGCGCCACCGAGCGCGACGGGGGTGATCGTCAGCGGGTCGAAGGGCCAGGGCGACGTCACCACGCTGGTGGCGGGTATCGCCAGCGCCGCGCCGGCGGCGAGGGCGACCGTGAGGACGCCTGAGCTGATGGTCCGTGAGCGCATCGGGGGCCTTTCCTGGGCAATGACTGAGTGACTGACCAGGTGCCCGTAGGAGGGTCGGGTGCCGGGTCCGTGTCCGGTGGGTGGCGACGAGCTGAACGTTTACCGCTGACCGTCTGCTGCTGTCGGCCGCCGGACACCGCCAGGTGGGCCCGGCCCGAACTGATGGAACCGAGCAGCCCCTCCGAACCGTCGAACCGATCGGAAGAACCGGGAGAGGACCGACATGCGATCAACGACGAGGCGGGGAGACGAGTGACCACACCACAACCGGGACGTGCCCGCAGGTCGCAGAGATGGGATCCGCTGTCGCCGTCCTATGCCATCCCGATGGTCGTACTGCTGCTCCTGTGCGCGGTGGGTGTCTCGGTCGGAGCGTGGAGGAGTGTGTTCCCGACCGAGGGCAGCCTGCGTCCGGAGGAACTCCCCGCTCACTTCATGCTGCTCACCCTGAGCCTGATGCTCTTCCTGGCGGCCGAGCTTTCAGGATCCGTGCAACTCTGGCGAACGAGGTGGAGCGAACGGACCATCACGACGTGCATCGCGTCGATCCGTGGCCTCATCGCCGCGTACGGTGTGGCGTCCACGGTGGTGTTCGCTCTCGCCGCAGGGTCGGCGTGGGCGTGGAGCGCCGTCATCCCCGTCGCGTTCATCGCCTACGTCGTGCGTATGGAGATCGGACTGCGAGAGCAGATCGGACCTCCTCAGACCGAGGCACGGCTACTGCCGGGCCAGGCTCACCAGGAAGTCGATCGTTCCGGACGTTTCCACGGCGACAAAGCCGAGGCTCGGCGGCTCGACCCCGACCTCGGCCCAGGTGAGGGGGACCGCGCCGGAGGCGATCAGGGCGTCGCCCGTCCGTAGGACGGTCACCTCAATGTCCTCACGGACGGTCGTGCCCTTGATCGTCAGCTCGACCACCATCGGGATCGACACCGTTGTGCCGTCCGACGGCACCGCAGCCAGATCCACGGGTTCGGCCACGGTGAGTGTCGCCGAGGGATGGGACCCGGCATCGAGGATCTGGGGTGAGCGGGCCTGGGCGTCGCGCTGGTCGATGTCCGTCTCGATTCCCGCCACCTGCACGTCGAACGATGCGGACTCCAGGGTGGTCCCGGACACGACCGCCCGGCCGCTCACCTGGTCGGTGCTGCCGACGACGGTGACCGGCTCCCCGCGCAGGATCTCGTTGACCGTGTACCCGGCAGTCGTCTCGTTGGGCGCGGTCCCCGGCACCACCACCCACGTGCCCTCCAGGGTGCCGGTCGCCTCCTCGGCTCCGTCGACGGAGACGGTCGCGGCCGGCGCGTCGTCACCTCCACGCACGGCTTTGTAGAGGTAGGGCGCCGCGATCAGCGCGACGACGACGATGACGACGACAGCGCCGATGATCCAGGGGAGTCTCCGCATGGGACGAGCTTAGGAACTCCGGCGAGGTGGGCGGATGAGTATCGACCGAAGATCACGCCGACGTCAGGTCACGCCGTAGCCGCTACACCACCCCGAGCTCGCGGGCCCTGGCCACCGCGGCCGTCCGGGACGTCACACCGAGTTTGTCGAAGACGTGCACGAGGTGCGTCTTGACCGTCGCCTCCGACACGTTCAGGGACGCCGCGACCTGCCGATTGGTCTCGCCCGTCGCCACCGCCCGCACCACGTCCACCTCGCGATCGGTCAGCACCGGCCGTGGGTCGCGCAGCCGGTTCATCAGAGTGGCGGCGACGGTGGGGGAGAGCGCGCTCTCCCCGGCCGCCGCGGCGCGGACGGCGGCCAGCAGCTCGTCGGGACCGGCGTCCTTGAGGAGGTAGCCGCAGGCCCCCGCCTCGATCGCCCCGATGATGTCCGCATCGGTGTCGTGGCTGGTCAGGACCAGGACCTGCGGTGGTGACCCGAGTGCGCGGAGTCGCCGGGTCGCCCTGACCCCCGCGGAGGCGTCACCCGCGAAGCGCAGGTCCATGAGCACCACGTCCACGTCGCCGATCCGCGCCCGCTCGACAGCGCCGTCAGCGGTGGGGACGTCGGCCACCACCTCGATGGCGGGGTCCGACGCGACCAACGCGCGAAGGCCTGTCCGGACCACCGCGTGATCGTCCGCGATCAGAACGCGCACGCTCGTCGTCGTCATGTCCCCGAGCCTCCCACCACCGTCGGGAGCACGGCGCGGATCGTGGTCCCCGCGCCGGTCTCGGAGCTCACGTCGAACTCTCCTCCCAGCCCGGACACCCGACGCGCCATCCCGTCCAGACCGAACGATGCGGTGGGCCGCGGCGCGGCGACGTCGAAACCCCGACCGTCATCGCGCACCTCGAGCGCGACCGCGGTGGATGACCCTGTCAGCGTCACCTCGACCCTCGAGGGTGAGGCGTGTGTGACCGCGTTCGCCAACGCCTCCTGCGCCACGCGGACGAGCACGGCGGCGACCTCGGGGGGAGGGTCGACCTCGAGGGAGCAGTCCGCGGTCACCTCGATCCCCGGATGCTCCGCGCGGGTCCGCTCCGCGACGCGGCCCAGTGCGCCCGCGAGCGACACGCCGTCGAGCGGAGCGGGGCGTAGCGCGGCGATCAGGC
>NZ_JAALED010000217.1:0-13426 GCF_014145155.1 Dietzia sp. B19
TCTCGCGCTCGGCGGCGTCCGGGACGAGGCGCCGCAGCAGCTCGGGGCCCAGGCGGCCGGTGGTCAGGCCGTCGCGCTCGGACGGGGCGTCGGTGAACAGGTGCAGCGTGATGCCCGAGTCGCGGGCCAGTCGGCGGAGCTCGGCCTCGTAGATCACCGAGCGCTCGTCGCGGTTGAAGTAGAGCAGGGTGGCGTCGGCCCCGGCCCCGGCTTCGCGGGCGATGCGGCGCAGCAGGCTGATGATCGGCGTGATGCCCACCCCACCGGCGATGAGCAGTGACGGGGTGGCCGGGGAGTCCATCGCGAAGTCTCCCGACGACTGCGGCACGCCGACCAGCGTGAGGTAGCGCCCCGCCTTCAGCGTGTCGTTCACGCGGGCGGAGACCCGACCCCCTGCGACCCGCTTGACGCAGATCTCCAGGGCGTCCGATCCGTCGAGCCGCGAATCGGTGCTGTCGCGGACGAGGCTGTACTGACGGACCAACTCGACGCGGCCGGTGGCGGTGCCGGTGCCGGTGCCGGTGCCGTGGTCGTCGTCGTCGACCTCCACCCGTACCGACACGTACGCCCCGGCGTCCCACTCCACGTCCTCCCACCCACGCGGCCTGGCCAGGCGCACGGAGAGCGCGTCACCCCCGGCGACCGGCGTCGCGGACAGGACCCTCGCCGGGACATTGTGGAAGCGCGGCTTGTCCAAATACGGGGACTCGGGCAGGGGTCGGTAGGTGAAGCCCGAGATCACGCGGCGCCCGAGCGCGAGGGGGTCACGCAGCAACTCGGCCGGCCGCCCGAACTCCCGCTCGCCGAACGGCACGGACAGGCCCGTGAGCGTCTTGGCGATGAGCGGCACCGTCTCCAGCAGCGGGGTCTCGTGGTACGGCAGCCCGTACCGGGCGGCGATGTCACGCACCTCCGGGGCGATCCTGCGCTGCATGGACGGCGGCAGGTCGGGGAACAGGTGGTGCTCGACGTGCGTGTCCAGGCCGCCGTAGAAGATCCGCAGGTCGGGACGGTTCTCGAACGGCACCTCCTCCTCCAGGATGCGGGTCAGCGCCTCGTCCATCTGCGGGCTCGGCAGGAAGTTGCGGGTCGCCCGGATCTGCCGCTCGTAGTACTGGTCGGGGGTCTCGTCGGGGCCGGGATCGGTGAACAGTTCCAGCTCGCCCGCGTGGTGTTCGATGAGCACCAGGAACAGCACGGACATGTAGCCCGCGACTCCGCCGAAATAGTTGGCCACCAGGGTCGGGAGCGGCTTCCATCCGGAGCGGAAGGGCTCGTCCACGAATCGGCGGCGCGCGTCCCGGCGGGCGATCCTGGCCGGCGATCGCAGGGTGTAGGCGCTGAAGAACGGGTGGCGGTCGACCTTGCGCGCGATGTTGGCCAGGAAGAACGGTGCCGCGACCGGAGCCATGGCGGCGAGCGCGGAGATGAACGCCACCTGCCCGAGGTGGTGGCCGTACCAGTCCTGGCCCGCGCTGCCGCGGAAGACGCTGTAGCCGAGGTCGTGGTCCTTGCCGACGATGTTGGTGTTGGGGTGGTGGCCCGCGTGGTGCATCGTCTTCCAGTGGTCCACATCCACGTTGAAGTCCCAGTCGTAGCGGTCCGAGTGGTACTCGCCGTTGTCCGGCAGGTGGTCGTAGCTGCCGTGGACGATGTTGTGGCCCAGCTCGGAGAACTGCATGAGCCGGTACATCATCTCCAGCGCGGTGGCCCGGCGGATCGCGCGCGGACCCCCCTCGCGCAACAGCTCGCGGCGGCGGGCGTCGATCGCCTGCCCGTAGGCGGTGACGTGGCGGATGTGGTCCAGGTCCTCCTTGCCCACCTCGGCCTTGGCCCGCGCGTAGAGCTCCCCGATCGCCTCGGCCAGCCCGGTCGGTCCTGCCGATTCGGTACCCGTGCGGTTGTCGCTGGCGAGAGTCATGGATGTGACGGTAGCCACCGACGAGGGCCGGGGATAGGGCGTCGGCGGTCGCACATTTGGCATTTTCGGTCACCCGGCGGTGTGCGTTGCTACGGTCGGGCGATGACCTCGCCGTCGGACTCCGCGTCCCCCGTGTGGGCGGTGCCCCGCGGCACCGAGGGGATCCGCATCATGGTGGACGGCGGCGTCGCACGCGGGATGACGACGGGGGAGTGCCTGGCCGGGACCGGGCTCGACCCCCTGGATCTCGACGACGAGACCGCGCAGATCTGGGCGCATCAGGAGTTCGTGGTGATCCGCAATCTCCTGGGCCGGCTCGGGGACCGACCGGGTCTGGGGGCCGGAATCGGTGCGCATTCGACCCTCGGGCGGACCGGCGTCATCGGCTTCATGATGCTCGCGGGTCCCACCGTGCGGGCCGCGCTCGATCGGGCCATCCCGTACCTCGCGCTCTCGCCCACGCACCTGCGGTTCTCGCTCGACGAGGATGCCGCCGCCGGGACCGACCCGGAGGAGGCCTTCCTGGTCGCCGCGGACGACGAGATCCCCGCGGATGTACGCGCCTTCGTGGTGGAACGCGACCTGGCGGGGTTGGCGGCGGCCCTCCGTGGAGCCCAGATCGACGTCGGCACCACCGGCCTCGAGACGACCCTCGGCCCGGAGAGCGCCGTGATCCTCGGTGAGGCGTGGGGACTGACCGCCGACGAGGTCCGGCCACACGCCGAGCGGAACCGTCTGGTGATCACCCGTGAGCGGCTGGACGCGCGGCTGCCGCAGGGCGACGAGAACACGGCGAAGCTGTTCGAGAGGCAGTGCCGCGACCTGCTCGACGACCGGGTGGCGCGGGTGGGCGTGGCGGGGCAGGTCCGCAGTCGGCTGCAGCACGAGCGCGGGAGTTGGCCGTCGATGGCGGAGGTGGCCGGTGAGCTGCACGTCGATGTCCGCACCCTGCGTCGCCGCCTGGCCGCGGAGGGGACCTCGTTCCGGCGGGTGCTCGACGAGGTGAGGCATCATCGGGCCCTGGATCTACTGGCGCTGCGTGTACCCGTGGCGGAGGTGGCACGCGAGCTCGGGTACTCCGAGACCGCCACCTTCACCCGGACGTTCACCAGGTGGGAGGGCGTCCCGCCCAGTCGAGTACGGCGTTCAGCGGAGACCAGCGTTGACTAGGGTCGTGGAGACCGGGCCATGCGGATCGGGCACCGTTCCGGGGACATCGGCCGCCTTCCGACCACGACCCCAGGAGACCTGAGTTGACCCTGTTCGAGACCCTCAAGGATCGCTGCCGCCCCGAGTGGGAGGCCTACACCCGGCACGAGTTCGTCGAGGAGCTCGGGAGCGGGACGTTGCCCCTCGAGGTGTTCCGCGACTATCTGATCCAGGACTTCCACTTCCTGGTGCAGTTCGCGCGCGCCAACGCGTTGGCCGCGTTCAAGAGCCGCACGCTGGCCGACATCACCGCCGCGCACCAGGCCACGGGGGCGATTCTGGCCGAGACCGAGCTGCATCTGCGGCTGACCGAACGCTGGGGAATCCCGCGCGCCACCCTCGAGGCCGCCGCCGAGAAGCAGGCCACCGTCGCCTACACCCGCTACGTACTCGACTGCGGCATGGTCGGCGACCTGCTCGACCTGCACGTGGCACTGGCGCCGTGCACGATCGGTTACGCCGAGATCGGCGCACACCTGCAGCCCCGGCTCACCGAGCGCGGCAGCACGGAAGAGCCCGGCACGGGAGAGCGCGGCCGGGCCGGGCACCCGTACGGCGAGTGGATCGCCGAGTACTCGGGCGCGGAGTTCACCGCCGCGTCCCGCGCCGCGATCGCACAGCTCGACGTGCTGTCCGGGGGAGGGCTGACCGACCGCCGTCTCGACGAGCTCACCGAGGTGTTCCGCACGGCCACCAGGCTGGAGGCCGACTTCTGGCAGCAGGCGCTGGACAGCACAGTCGGCCGCTGACCAGCGGAGATCGGAAGGTGGCTCCGCCACTCAGGACCCCACCGAGCCGAGCGATCCCATCGGCCCCGTCGGAAGCGGCAGGTCCGCCGGCATCCCGGCGGGAGTGGTCCCCTTCTCCGCCATCTGCGCCAGCAGGACCGGCAGCATCTCGGCGAACATGTCGGCACGGAACTGCAGCGGGGCGAACGGGTTCGCGAGGTTCCGCAGTTCCAGGGGGTCCGCTGCGAGGTCGTACATCTCGAACACCGGGGGCTCGACCCACTGGGGGTCGAAGTACATCGTGAACTTGCGGGTGCGGTCCCGGACCGTGCGCAGGTGGTTCGGCTGGGTGACCGAGGTCTGCCCGTCGGGTTGACCGATGTTGTCGTCGTCGAAGACGTAGTGGATGACGTCCTGCACCTCTCGGGTCGGCGCCCCCGGGTTCTCGACGGCGTCGGAGATGATCGGCGACAGGTCGGTCCCGCGGAAGCCGAAACCGGCTCGCACCTCGGGCGCCACCTCGGCGATCGTCGCGAGGGTGGGCATGAGGTCCACGAGACTCGACAGGGCATCGGTCGTCACCCCGGTCGGGAACAGCCCGGGGTTGCTGATCACGAGCGGCACCAGCATCGTCTCCTCGTAGGCGTTGAACACCTTCTGGCGCATCCCGCCGTGGGACATGGCCATCTCGCCGTGGTCGGAGACCTGGATGATGATCGTGTCCCGCCGCAGGTCGTTGCTCTCCACCGCGTCGATGACGGCACCGATGTGCTGGTCCACGACCTGCTGCATGTACGCGTAGAGATTGGCGTAGTTGCGGGCCTTCTCCTCGCCCACCAGGGCGCCGAGCCCGACCTGGGAGGCGAGGTTGATCTGGGTCTGGGCGCGGGGCTTGTGGTTGAGCGCCAGCACCTCGGTGAACGTCGGCGGCAGGTCGATGCCCATCTGGAAGCAGCCCGGTGCCGCATCGAGGTAGTTGGTACCACCGTCCGGCATCGTCAGGTCCCAGGTCTGCGGATAGGCGAGGATGTCGTGCGGGTTCGCAAAACTGGCGACCAGTGCGAACGGCCGATCCGGGTCGTTCGGCACCGAGTTCAGGAACCCCACGGCCTCGTCGGCGTAGCGCTGGTCGTTGTTCGCGGTTCCGCCACCGAAGTTCTCCGGCTTGATGTCCTGGCCCGCCTCCGGCGGGCTCCAACCGTGGAAGCCGAAGGACTCGACGTCGGCGGGAGTCGGGTCCAGGCCGTCCGCTCCCTTGCTCATGTGCCACTTGCCCCGGTAGTGCACGTCGTACCCGGCCGAGGCGAGCAACCCGGCCATGTTGGGCGTGGTCGGCGACAGTTGCGGCTCCGCATCCGACAGGCTCCCGCCCGAGGTGAGGGTGCGGTAGACGCCGTGCTGGGCCGGGTAGACACCGGTGAACATGGTGCTGCGGCTGGGCGAGCACATCGTGGAGTTGCAGGCGTTGAGATTGAAGGACAGGCCGGTGTCGATCAACCGCTGGCGCTGCGGCAGGTTCTGCGCGGCCCACCCCTCAGGCCAGAACATCGGCCGCCGTTCCTGATCGGTCATGATGATGACGATGTTGGGTCGCCGGCGGATCCGGCCCTCGCCGACCGCGGCGCCGGCGGCGGGCGTGGTGCCCGGGATCGCCGAGGAGCCGAACGCGGCGCCCGCGGCACCCGCGGCGAGGAGGAGGCCGGTGCCGCCGAGGAAGGTGCGGCGGGGGATCGACGCGCCGGGGGGAGCGGGAGACGTGGAATGGGACGACGACGAGGTGGGCGACTGCGACATGGTGGACCCCTGGATGACCCGGCCGAGCCAACCCGGGGACCGCGCGGGCGATCTGGGAGGGCGGTCCCGGGGGTCGACCGGGGTGGTGCCGGATGCTTCGGATCGCGGCGATCCCGCGAATGCTGGGTGCGCTTACCGCCCGCTGTGGTGAAGGTTTTCTGAGAATAGCGCCTCATTCAGCTGCGCAGTGCGGATCGGGCGGGTCTTGCCGACGCCGAGGCCGCCACGTATGCCCGGACGAGCGTGCTCGCCTGCCTGCGAATCTCTGATCGGTCGTGGTTCGGGCTCGACCCATATACGCTCGGTTCATCCTGATCCGACTAAAGTGGAAGGACGAACCAATGATCATTCTTGGCGCAATTCTCTTGATCCTCGGATTCCTCTTGGACATCCCCATCCTCTGGACGATCGGCCTCGTACTCGTGGCGATCGGCGTGATCCTCTTCATCCTCGGCGCAGCCGGCCGGGCGGTCGGTGGACGTAAACACTGGTTCTGACCCCGGGTCCAGGCCCGTCGACAAGAGCGTTCCGCACACATCCGCCGAGAGCGGGTGCGCGGAACGCTCTTCTCGATGGGGTGATGGACTCGACGGGGCTTCCGGGCCGGGGGTCGCTCAGCGCCCGGTGGTGAGCACGATCTTGCCGACCGCGCCACGGCCGTCCATGAGCTCGAGGGCCTCGGTGGCCTTGTCCAGCGGGAACTCCGCACCGACGAGCGGGTCGAGCTTCCCGGCGGCCAGCAGCGGCTCCACCTCGGTCCACTGCTTCTGCAGGTAACCGGGGTTGCTCATCCAGTACTCGCCCCAGCCCACCCCGACGGCGCTCTTGTTCCCGAGCAGCAGTCGGTTGACCTTGACCGTGGGGATCTCGCCGCCGGTGAACCCGATCACGAGGATCCGGCCCTCCTGTCCGAGGGACCGGATGGAGTCGGTGAAGCGGTCACCGCCCACGGGGTCGACGACGATGTCGACACCCTTCCCGCCGGTGAGCTCCTTCACCGCGTCCTTGAACCCCTCCGGCGCGATGGCGTCGGACGCGCCTGCCTTGAGTGCCAGTTCCCGCTTGTCCCCGGTGGAGGCCACCGCGATCACGCGGGCGCCGGACGCGACGGCGAACTGCGTGGCGGCGATCCCGATCCCGCCACCCGCGCCGTGCACGAGAACCGTCTCCCCGGGCTGGAGCCGGCCGCGGTGCGCCAGCGCGAAGTGCACGGTCAGGACGTTCATGGGGATGGACGCCCCCTGGGCGAAGGTCAACGAGTCGGGCAGCCGGAACACCTGTGAGGGCTCGGTGGAGACCACTTCGGCGAATCCGCCGAGGCCGGGAAAGGCGCACACGCGGTCGCCGGCGGCGAAACCGGATCCCTCGGGAGCGGAGCGGACCACGCCGGCCACCTCCGAGCCGGGGACGAAGGGCAGCGGGGGCGACATCTGGTACTTCCCGCGGGTCTGGAGCACCTCGGGGAAGGTCACCCCTGCGGCGTGGACGTCGATGAGGACCGCTCCCGGCTCCGGTTCTGGGAGGTCGACCACCTCGAGGGCGGCGGGTCCGTCATGGGATGAGATGTGGATGGCACGCATGGACCCATAGTGTCAGCCCGGACACCCGCCTCGCCGGGACAGGGCCGACCGGGTCACGGGTCAGAGGACCCGGTTACACGGGTCGGTGGGCCCGGGTTCACGGGTCGGTGGGCACCGGCGGGGTCGGATCGGCCGTCTCCGGGCGGCGGCGCAGGAGATGGAGTGCGAGCCCCACGGCCACCACGACCTGCCCCACCTGGAAGGCCAGCGCCATCACGATGAACTCCCGCCCGAACGTGGTCGGCAGGACCAGGAGCAACGCGCAGATGCCCAACAGCGCGACAGTGAGGATCTGGCCCCCGGCCAGGAACCGTCGCGGGCTGGTGACCAGGCGGCCGCGGGAGAGCAACAGTACCGAGTTCAGTGCCACGAGCAGGCACACCGGCACCCCGATCTGCGCGGGGAACAGGAACAGGATCACGAAGAGTGGGTGCGAACTCAGGGTGACGGTGCCGGTCGCCAGGAACTGCGGGACGCTCCACAACGCGGTGAGAAGTGCGCAGGACACCGTGATCCACGAGCCGCCCACCAGGATTCGCACCGGTCGAGGATAGCCGTGCCGCCCCCGGCGCGGTGCCCCGCCCACCCGGTGGGCGACCGGTCCCCGCCGGGTCACCCGCGCGTCACTCCCTGGTCAGTGCCTCACCGATGGGTGTCTCGCCGTCGGAGAACTCGATCGTGCGACCGATGGTGTCCGGCCGTCGCAGGACGGCCGCCGTGACGGCGGCCACGACGTCCCGGCTCGTGGCCCGGTCGTCCCGCTTGTCGGCGCCCACGCCGATCGTCTCCCCGCCGGCGTCGTCGGTGAGCATCCCCGGACCGAGGATCGTCCACTGCAGGTCGGACTCCCGGAGATGGGCATCCGCGGCGGCCTTGGCCTGGGCGTACGGGAAGAACGGATCGTCCTCGGGCACTCCGTGGTCGGTGCGGGCCCCGTCATAGGAGATCATGACGTACCTCTCGACCCCCTCCTCCGCGGAGGCGTCCATGGAGCGGATCGCCGCGTCGCGGTCGACCGCGTAGGTGCGGTCGGCGCACCCGCCACCGGCGCCGGCGGCCCACACCACGGAGCCGCTGTCGCGCAGCACCTCCCGCAGGCCGTCCACGTCGAGTGTCTCGACATCCGCGACGACGGGCGTCGCGCCCACCTCGCGGATGTCGTCGGCCTGGTCCGGATTGCGGATGACGGAGTTGACCTGGGCACCCGCCTCCGACAGGATCCGGGCGGCGCGGAGGGCGACCTTGCCGTGGCCGCCGATGATGGTCACAGGGCGTTCGATACTCATGGCCTCCGTTGTACTCCTCCGCCCCGCTCCGTGCGCCTCCTCGGTGGCGCGGCGCGGGACCGTGGCCGGCACCCCGCCATCCGAGACGCTCCTCACGTTTCGGGGGCGTCCCGGCCCGATCCGGTCACAACTCCACAACGACACGCCGGATGCGCCCGTGTGGGTTCGCGTCGTGTCGGACCCGACGTGCATCATGTGCACATAAGCCGGTACTCACCGGTACACCCTCAGTTCTGCCTCGGAGTCACGCATGTCCTTGTCCCGGTCCGGGTACCTCTCGCGCTCGGCGGCGCAGGTCCCCCTCGTCATCCTCGCCGGGCTACTGGCCCTCCTGCTCATCGCGACCGGATGCACCATCCCCGTCCCCACCGGTTCGGCCGGGGAGACCACCCCGAGTGAGACGTCTCAGGCACCGGAGCCGGCGACCCTCCGGATCACCCCGGCCGACGGGGCGACGGACGTCGCCGTGGTGGACGGCGTCCGGGCCCGGGTCGAGAACGGTTCCCTGACCGAGGTGGTCCTCACCAACGACGCGGGCAAGGAGATCGAGGGCGAGTTGTCGCGGGACGCGACCTCGTGGGAGCCGGCGGTCACCCTCGGGTACGGGCGCACCTACACCCTGGACGTCACCTATCGGGGTGCGACGGGCGGCCCGAGGACCGACACGCGCACGTTCACCATGGCCAATCCTCAGGCCATCATCAGCCCCACCCTGGTCACCCCGGGCGGTGGCGCACTGGAGTCGGGCCGGGAGTACGGCGTCGGGATCATCGTGGGCGCCAGATTCGATCAGCCGGTGGCCGACCGCGCCACCGTGGAGAAGCACATGACGGTCACCACCGAGCCCGCCGTCGAGGGCAACTGGTTCTGGCTCGACGACACCACCGCGCACTGGCGCCCGAGGGACTACTACGCCACCGGCACCCGGGTCCACGTGGACCTGGACACCGAGGGCCGGAACCTCGGCGGCGGCCAGTGGGGCGGAGAGGGCGCGGAGGTGGACTTCACCATCGGTGACCGACGGGTGGCCATCGCCGACGACGTCACCAAGACGGTCTCGGTGTTCCACAACCAGGAGCTGGTCAAGACCATGCCCACGTCGATGGGCAAGGGCGGGTGGGCGACCTACAACGGTGTGAGCATGCACTTCTGGACCCAGCGGGGCGTCTACACGGTCCTCGACAAGGCCAGCTCGGTGCTCATGGACTCGTCGACCTACGGTCTGCCGCTGGACGTCGGCTACAAGGTGACCGTCGACCACGGGGTCCGTCTCACCAACGAGGGCATCTACTTCCACGCCCTCGCCTCGTCGATGTGGGCCCAGGGCAACACCAACGTCTCGCACGGATGCCTCAACCTCTCCCCGGACGACGCGTCCTGGTACTTCGACCAGGCGGTCGCCGGGGACATCGTCGAGGTCCGCAACACCGGCGGCCCGGAGCAGGGGATCTGGCAGAACGGCGACTGGGCTGTCCCGTGGAGCACCTGGCAGAAGGGTTCCGCCGACTGAGGGGCCGGTCGACACCGTTGCCGGTCGGATGGTCGGCACGCTAATTTTGCCCGATGGAGCCCCGCACACCCCGGACCCGCCTGCCCGGAGTCTCGATCGGCCACTGGACGGACCCGTCGGCGATGACGGGGTGCACGGTGGTGCTCCTCCCCGAGGGGGCGGTGGCCTCACGAGAGGTGCGCGGTGGCGCCCCGGCGACCCGCGACCTCGACGCACTCGCCCCCGACAAGGCCGTGACCTCGATAGACGCGGTCCTCCTCACCGGCGGATCGGCGTTCGGCCTGGCCGCCGCCGAGGGGGTGATGCGGTTCCTCGAGGAGGCCGGGCGGGGCGTGCCCACTCCCGGTGGACGCGTCCCGATCGTGCCGACCCTGGCGCTGTTCGACCTCGGGGTCGGCGACCCGAAGGTCCGGCCGACGGCGGAGGACGGCTACTCCGCCGCGGTCGCGGCGAGCGGGCCGCGGTTCGAGGTGGGGCAGCTCGGTGCGGGGACCGGGGCGTTCACGTCGCAGTGGCGCGGGGTGGAGAACCTCCGTGCGGGCGGGATCCGGTACGCGGAGAGCACACTGGGCGACCTGGTCGTGGGGGCGCTGTGCGCGGTGAACGCCTACGGGGACGTCGACCCGGGCGGCACCGAGGTCGACCTCGACAGTGTCGCGAACCTGGTCCCGCCGTTCGACTACACCTCCGATCGGGTCCACACCACCATCGGAGTGGTGATGACCAACGCGAGGTTGGACAAGACCGCGTGCTTCGTCGTCGCACAGGGCGCCCACGACGGGCTCGCCCGGGCGCTGACTCCGCCGCACACCCGGTACGACGGTGACGGTTTCGTCGCCGTGGCCACCGGCGAGGTGGCCGCCGACGTCGACACGGTCCGCCTGATGGCGCTGGACGCCGTCTCCCGGGCGATACGCTCCGCCGGCCACTGACACGCCCGGCGACGCCACACGCCGGAACGGAGTCGACATTTCCGGCGATGGGCGGGACAATCGGTAGTCACCCCGGGCACCGGCCCGTGGGCGACCCCGACGAAAGCGCAGGAGCACCTCCAGTGAGCCGAGCCGATACACCGGCCCGATCTATCAGCCCCCTTCTCGGAAGGGGGAACACCGGATGAGCATCGCGCTCTCACTACTCGTCGGAGTCGTGGTGGTCCTGGCGATCACCGCGCTCACGGGCTACTTCGTGGCCCAGGAGTTCGCGTTCATGGCCGTCGACCGCTCCCGGATGGGGGCCGCGGCGGAGAAGGGCGACCCGGCGGCGGCACGCGTCCTCGGCGTGACCAGACGAACATCCTTCATGCTCTCGGGCGCCCAGCTCGGTATCACCGTCACCACCCTGGTCGTCGGTTACGTGGCCGAACCGCTCATCGGCCGCTCGATCGGCGAACTCCTCGGCCTGGCGTCCGTGCCGCAGGGAGTCGGCGTGGTGGTCGGCACGGTGCTGGCACTGCTCTTCTCGACGGTCGTGCAGATGATCTTCGGCGAGTTGGTGCCCAAGAACCTGGCCATCGCCAAGCCGGAGCCGGTCGCACGCTGGCTGGCCCGGTCCACCACGATCTACCTCGCTCTGTTCGGCTGGCTCATCGGTCTGTTCGACAAGGCGTCCGAGGCGCTGCTCAAGGCCGTCGGTATCGAGCCGGTGCATGACAAGGAGCACTCCGCCACCGCCCGCGACCTGGAGCACATCGTCGCCGAGTCCGAAGAGACCGGCGAGTTGTCCGAGGAGCTCAGCGACCTGTTGGACAGGATGCTCGACTTCCCCGGACAACCCGCCGAGCACGCCATGATCCCGCGGAGCCGCACCGATGTGGTCCGCGCGGAGGACACGGTCAACGAGGTCCTGTCCAAGATGGCCACCGGCCACACCCGCTACCCGGTCGTCGGCGACGACTCCGACGACGTGATCGGCATCGTGGACCTCCACGACCTGCTCTCGGTGTGCGACGACGACCAGGCCGATCTCACCGCGGTGTCCGCCCTGATGCGCGCGCCGATCATCGTGCCCACCTCCCTGCCCCTGCCGGAGGTGGCCGCCCGCCTGAGCGCCGAGAAGTCGGAGATGGCCGTGGTGGTGGACGAGTACGGCGGCTTCGCCGGCGTCGTGACGATGGAGGACATGGCAGAGGAGATCGTCGGCGAGATCGCGGACGAGCACGATCCCCAGCTCGCCGCCGGGACCCCGGTCAGCGAGGGTCTGGGCTGGCTCCTGTCCGGCGACACCCATCTCGACGAGGTGGAACGCCTGCTCGAGATCACCCTGCCCGAGGTGGACGCCGAGACGCTCGGCGGGCTGGTGGTCGAGACGACCGGTGACCTGCCCGAGCTGGGCGACCGTGTCGACATCCCCCTTCCCGACACGGACGTGTTGGAGGAGTTCTCCGCGGACCGGGTCCTCCGGACCGAGGTGCGCCGGATCGAACGACGCGTGCCGGCCGAACTGCACGTCGTGGTCGAGGAGGCCGCGCGATGAACCCCACCACCACCCTGCTCGCCGCCGAGGCCGGATCGGGCCTCATGAGCAACCCGCTCGTCGTGGTGCTCGCCACGATCGTCCTCATCGCGGCGTCCGCGTTCTTCGTCGCCGTCGAGTTCTCGCTGATCTCCGCGCGTCGCCACCGCCTCGAGGACGCGGCGGCGTCGAGCGCCTCCGCCCGGGCCGCCCTGCGCAACGCCTCCGAGCTCACGCTCCTGCTGGCGGGATCCCAACTCGGGATCACGCTGTGCGCACTGGCGCTCGGCTCCATCACCAAGCCCGCTGTCCACCACTGGCTCACCCCGGTGTTCGCCGGCTGGGGCCTGCCCTACTGGACGGCCGACGTCATCGCGTTCGTCATCGCCCTGCTCATCGTCACGTTCCTGCACCTCGTGGTGGGCGAGATGGCTCCCAAGTCGTGGTCCATCACGCACCCCGAGTACTCGGCCACGCTGTTGGCGATACCGATGCGGGGCTTCCTCTGGATCACCCGCCCGCTGCTGGTGATGCTCAACACCCTCGCCAACCGGATCCTCCACCGGATCGGGGTGGAGACCCGCGACGAGGTGGCCTCCGGGCAGGACGCCGACTCCCTGCGGGAGCTCGTGCGCCACTCCGGTGAGGCCGGCACGCTCGACGACACCCACCACCGGCAGCTGCTCAACGCACTGGAGCTGCAGGAGCTCACCGTGGGTGACCTGCTGGGCGAGCGCGGCGTGGACACCCCCGCCGCCCCGGAGGAGATGTCCTCGGTCGACGTGGACGCCTCGCCCGAGGAGATCCGCGAGACGGCCCGCCGCACCGGTCACCTGCGCCTGCTGGTGATGGACAGCGACACCGCGGTGGGCGTGGTGCACGCGCGGGACGCGATCAACATCCAGGCGGCGGCCACGGCGAGGGAGCTCATGCGGCCGAGCCTG
>NZ_JAALED010000218.1:0-1857 GCF_014145155.1 Dietzia sp. B19
CCGCCGAGGCCGCCGACCGGCGTCGCCGGGCCACCGCCGTCGTGGGCGTCGTGGCCACCCTCGCCGCACTCGCCCACGCGCAGGGGATCCCCGATCACCTGCACGAGGAGATCCGACTGGCCTATACGGACACCGACGGCGACGGCGAGCGCGCCGACCGCTTCCCGCCCGGGCCCGAGTCCCACTACGCCGAGGTCGACAGGGTCATCCTCGAGGCGTTCCCGGGCCGCGAGAAGACCGACCTCGTCGTCGTCAGCACCGCCGACGCCTTCCTGGCCTACCACCCGTACCTGGCCTACCAGGCCGTCACCTCCCACTACGCCAACCCGCTCGGTCGGTACGACGAGCGCAACGAGGTGATGCTCGGCTGGGAGGACGCCACCAGCGGCGACGAGCTGTACGCCATGATGAACGACACGCCGTGGCGGCGCCCGGATGCCGTGGTCGCCCGCCCCTCGGGTTCCGGGTACGCGCTGCGCCTGGCCGAGGACACCTATCCCAACGACCCCAACGTGCGCCGGTTCGGCGTCACCATCCCCGCCGAGGCCGTGGAGGGCCCCCACTTCGAGGTCCACGACGTCGGACCGTTCGCCGTGATCGTGGTGCGATGAGGTGACCCCACTGTGACGGCGAGCGACCGGCGCCCCCTCGGGCGGCACCCCTACCCGGGGATGGACCGCGACCGACGGCTGGCCGTGATCACCGGCTTCCTCGGCGCGTTCCTGGCGATCCTGTCCGGGTTCCTCCCGGTCCACCAGGACACCACCGAGGTGCGCTGGACCGCCGGACCCGACTACGCCTCCGTCACCGCGCCGCTGGTCTCCGGGAGACCGCTCGACCTGACCATCACCGCACCGTGTGGCCCGTTGTCGCAGGTTCCCGACGACACGATCGTGTTCTCGACCCTGCCCGAGGGCGCACCCGGTCGGATCTCCGACGGCCTCGTGGTGCAACGCTCCGCCGACGCCGCGGGGGACCCCGCCATCGAGGTGGCGGTCCGCAACACCACCCTGCTCTCGGTCCCCCTGTCCACCCTCCGGGACCCGGCCTGCGAGTCGCTGCGGGTCAGGGCCGAGGTCGGGGTGCTGGTGGCCGAGCTCACCGGCCTGTCCGAGGTCGGGGGCCAGGGCGGGGACGACGACGAGAACGGCCAGGACCCGGTCAGCGCGGCCGTCCCGGGAACCATGCGCCCGCAGGTGACAGGGGTGTTCACGGACCTCACGCCCACCTCCGCGCCCGACGGGCTGGGCGAGTCGACGGTGGAGATCACCGTCGACTCCCGCTACTCCTCCAGCCCCACGGCGCTCAAGCTGGCGTTGATGGTGCTCGGGGTCCTGGCCACCCTCGCCTCGGTGGTGTTCCTGCACCGCCTCGACGGGATCGACGGACGGTCCGACCGCCGGTTCGTCCCCCGCTCGTGGACCCGGTTGTCGGCGGTGGACGGCGTGGTGGTGGGCGTCCTGGGGTTCTGGCACCTCGTCGGCGCCAACACCTCCGACGACGGCTACCTCCTCACCATGGCCCGGTCGGCCGGACCCAGCGGGTACATGGCCAACTACTACCGCTGGCTCGGATCCCCCGAGTCGCCCGTGGGCTGGTACTACGAGATCCTGCGGTTGTTCGCCGAGGTGTCCACCGCGAGCCCGTGGATGCGCCTGCCCACCCTGGCGTGCGGCATCCTGGCGTGGCTGATCATCAGCCGGGAGGTGGTCCCGCGCCTGGGCCGGCTCGCCCGCACCTGGCACCGGCCGCGCTGGACGGGCGCCGCGCTCTTCCTGGCCTTCTGGATGGCGTTCAACAACGGACTGCGGCCCGAGCCCGTGATCGCGCTGGGCGCGCTGCTCACCTGGTCGCTCG
>NZ_JAALED010000022.1:0-4689 GCF_014145155.1 Dietzia sp. B19
ACGTGCGCGGGCCAGCGCGACTCCACGAACGCGGTCAGCTCCCCCGCCGCCGCGATCCTCCGGACCGCCGCGAGGTCACCGTCGAGTTCCACCACCACCACGTCCCACACTCCCGCGGCGGCCGCCCGCCGGGCGTACTCCCATCCCAGGACAGCGGCGAGGGGCGCGTCCCCTCCGGCGGCCAGCGCCGCGAGCACGTCGTCGTCCGGATCCACCGCACCGGACCTGTACGACTCGAGTCTCGCGGTGGCGTCGTCGACGCGGACCTCCACGGGCCCCTCGTCGGTCGTGTCCAGCCGCGGATCCACCGCACCGGGGTCCCCGGTCAGGATGAGAGCCGTTCCGCCCGCGTCGAGCAGGAACTGCGCGGTCACCTCCGACCTGGCCGGGGGGTCGCCCCCCATGACGATCGCGACCCTGGCGCCGGTCACCGCGACTCGGCCCGGCGCTTGAGTTCACGCAGGGCCTCGGAGAGGATCCGCCGTTCGGCCCGGTCGCGGAGCCGGCCGATCACCGGCACCACGAGTTCTATCTCCAGCTCGTAGTCGACCCTGGTGCCGCCCTCGACCGGTTCGAGGCGATAGGAGCCCTTCTGCGCACGTTGCAGCGCCGAGCTCTCCAGCCTCCACTCGACGACCCTGTGGTCCGCCGACCAGGAGTAGGCGAGGACGTAGTCGTCGACGATCGCGCCCGCCTCCAGGGCGAACCGGACCCGGTCCGGACGACCGTCCGCGCCGACGGACAGGACCTCGGCGACCCGGATCGACGTGGACCATTCGGGATACGAGTCGAAGTCCGAGATGACGGCCATCACGTCCTCGACCGTCGCGTCGATCACGGTGGAGTCGCTGGTCGGCCACACCTCGGGGGCGCCGTTGTCCTCGCTCATATCCCCCAGCTTCACATATCTTCGGCCGGGATGCGCCCTGGCGACCGGCGCCCGGGCACACGGGTGACGTGGATGCCGTCCGGCCCCGGGGATAGTGTGTCCTCACTGCGATTAGACCATCGATCGTCTCCACCAGGAGGACCCTTTGCGCGAATACGTCGCCGCCCCCGCCACTTTCACCGTCCCCGACGACTGGTCCTGCGCCCAGGCGGCCTACGACCGCGCGGAGCGGACGCCGGACAACGTGGCGTTCCAGCGGCCGGTCGACGGTCGGTGGACGGATGTCACCAACCGGGAGTTCGCCGAGACGGTCCGCGTGGTGGGTCGGGGTCTCGTCGCCCGAGGCGTCCAGGCCGGGGACAGGGTCGCCCTCCTGTGCTCGACCCGATACGAGTGGAACGTGATCGACTTCGCGATCTGGGCCGCCGGCGCGGTCACGGTGCCCGTCTACGACAGTTCCTCGGCCGAGCAGATCCGGTGGATCATGGAGGATTCGGGCGCCCGGCTCGCCATCGTCGAGAAGGAGACCCACGCCGCCACCACCCGCGAGGGGATCAGCGGGCTGGAGGCGGCCCCCGATGTCCTCGTGATCGAAGGAGACACCCCCGCGTTGGACGCCCTCGCCGCGGGTGCGACCGAGGTGCCCGACGCGGTACTCGACGAACGGCGCGCCGGGGTGACCGCCGACTCCCCCGCGACGTTGATCTACACCTCGGGCACCACCGGACGCCCCAAGGGGTGCATGCTCACCCACCGCAACTTCATGTCCGAGGCCCTCGCGGTCCTCGAGACGCCGTTGAACCAGTACCTCCGCCAGGACGCGACCACCGTCATGTTCCTGCCCCTGGCCCACGTGCTGGCCCGCGCCATCACCTACGCCGGGTTCCACGCGGGTGTCCGCATCGCCCACTCGTCGGACCTGACCAATCTCGTGGACACGTTCTCCGAGATGCAGCCCCACTACATCCTGGCCGTCCCGCGCGTGTTCCAGAAGGTCTTCAACAAGGCCCAGGCCACCGCCCAGGACGGCGGCACCGTCAAGGCCTGGATGTTCGACAAGGCCACCGACACTGCGGTCGCGTACTCCAAGGCCAACCGCAGTGGACGCGTCGGGCCGCTGCTCAGGCTTCGCCACGCCCTGTTCGCCAAGCTCGTCTACGCCAAGCTCGTCGCGGCGCTCGGCGGCCGCTGTGAGATCGCCATCTCGGGTGGGGCGCCCCTCGGTGAGCGCCTGACGCACTTCTTCGACGGCATCGGTGTCAACATCTTCGAGGGATACGGCCTCACCGAGACGTGCGCCGCGATCGCGGTCAACACCCCCGGTCAGATGCGTATCGGCACCGTCGGC
Organism: Dietzia sp. B19; assembly: GCF_014145155.1. Lineage (NCBI taxonomy): Bacteria > Bacillati > Actinomycetota > Actinomycetes > Mycobacteriales > Dietziaceae > Dietzia > Dietzia sp. B19. Next base: position 2,238 of record NZ_JAALED010000022.1, read on the forward strand.
CAGCCGCTGCCCGGGTGTGCGGTCCGGATCGCACCTGACGGTGAGGTCGAGGTGAGCGGCCCGGTGGTGACCTCCGGCTACTGGCGTAACGAGCGCGCCACCGCCGAGGCGTTCTCCGACGGGTGGTTCAGGACCGGGGACCTCGGGTCCCTGGACGAGGACGGCTACCTGACCATCACCGGTCGCAAGAAGGAGATCATCGTCACCGCCGGGGGCAAGAACGTCGCCCCGAGCCAGCTCGAGGACGCGCTCCGGGCCGACCCGCTCGTGGCCGAGGCGGTGTGCGTGGGCGACGGCAAGCCGTTCATCTCGGTGCTGCTCACCCTCGACCCGGAGGCACTGGAGCGGTGGAAGGCCCACCACGGTAAGACCGGCTCGCTGTACGAGCTGCTCCGGGACGCGGACATGATCGAGCATCTCGACCAGGCGCTGTCCCGGGCCAACCGGACCGTCTCCCACTCCGAGGCGATCAAAAAGTACCACGTGCTACCCGACCAGTTCACCGAGGAGACCGGGGAGCTCACCGCCTCGCTCAAGGTCAAGCGGAACGTGGTGCACCAGAAGTTCGCGGCCCAGATCGAGGACCTCTACGCCTGACCCACGGCCGGGTCGGGGTTCGAGCCGGGGCTAGTCGCCGGAGAGCACCCGCCGCATGTCGCGTGCCAGGTCCTCCCAGCGCCACGACCCGAGAACCCAGGAGCGTCCGCGGACGCCCATCGCGGAGGCGCGTGGCCGGTCCGAGAGCAGACCGGCCACGGCCTCGACGATCTCGCCGTCCGAGGTCCCGTCCACCACGAGACCGGTGCTCCCGTCCACGACGGTCTCCGGAGCACCACCACTCCGGCCGGCCACCACGGGGACACCGCAGGCGGACGCCTCCAGGTACACGATCCCCAGACCCTCCACGTCGAGTCCCCCGCCCCGGGTGCGGCACGGCATGGCGAACACGTCCGCCATCCGGTGGTGGTCGACGATCTCGTCCGCCGGGATCCGACCGGTGAAGATCACCCGGTCGGACACCCCGTGCCTGCGGGCCAGACCCTCGAGCGTGCGCCGGTACGGACCACCCCCGACGACGACGAGGACCGCTCCCGGAACGCGGCGGGCGATCTCGGGCAGCGAGCGGATGAGCGCGTCCTGACCCTTGCGCGGGACGAGTCGTGAGAGACACACGATCACCTCCCGGTCCGCCACCCCGTAGCGCTCCCGGATCGCCCTACGCCGCACGGGATCGGGACGGAACCTGGCCGTGTCGACCCCTCCGGGCTGGTGCACCAGTCGGGCGTGTGGGCCGAACGCCGCCGCGAAGCGACGTCGCGTGTAGTCACTCACGTAGGTGACGGCGTCGGTGGACTCCCCGATCAGCCTGAGCACCTGCCGCGAGCCCGGCAACATCGACCACCCCACCTCGTGGCCGTGGGTGCTGGCGACGATCCGCTCGACGGGCCCCTGCCGGAGCACGGGCGCCATCGCGGCCAGCGGCGCGGCAGCACCGAACCACACCGTGCTCGCCCCGAAGTCCGAGGCGAGCCTCCGCGCACGGGCCGCGAGCTCCGGCGTGGGCAGCAGCATCTCCGTCGGCACCCTCTCGACCAGGTAGGGACGGGAGTCGTCGTAGTCGGTCGAGTCGCTGCCCCGGAACGTCGAGGCGAGGACCGCCACGTCCTCGGGATCGAGATACGCCAGATAGGTCTCCAGATACGACTGGATGCCGCCGGGTCGCGGCGGGTAGTCGTTGGTGATCAGCAGGGTCTTCGTCATCACGTCCGAGACTGCCACAGTGTCCGGGGAGGCCCCGCCCGGAGTCCCCGCGTCAGTACCGACGGATCCCGCTGATCGGCATCGCGTCGACCTTCTCGAGTTTGACGGGGACCCCGTAGGTCGGCGCGTGCAGCACCAGTCCGTCGCCGGCGTACATGCCGACGTGGGTCGCCCCCGGGTAGTAGATGACGAGGTCGCCCGGTTGGATGTCGGCCATCGCGACGGGTGCGCCCGACACCGCCTGCGCCTGACTCGACCGCGGTAGCGTCTTCCCCTCCTGCGCGTACGCCCACACCATGAGACCCGAGCAGTCGAACTCCTCCGCGCCGGTCGCCCCCCAGGAGTACGGGGCACCGAGCCGGGTGAGAGCTACGTTCAGCGCCGCGGTGTTGACACCGTCGACAGCCGGGGCGACGTAACCGGGCGGGACCAGGGGGCCGCCGGCCCAGACTGCACGCTGCGCGTCCGAGAGGGCGTCGACACGACGTCTCACCTCATCGATCCGCACCCGCATCTCCTCCGAGCGCCGGTCGAGCTCATCCGCCCGACCCTGTGCGTCCCGGGCCGAGGCCCGCGCGATCTCCGATGCCACGTCCGCGTCCCTGCGGAGGCGGGCGGCCTCAGCCGAGGCGGCACGCGAGGCGTCCAGGGCGCTGGTGGTGGTGCCGGACAGCCGCTGCAGCGTTCCGAG
>NZ_JAALED010000219.1:0-2217 GCF_014145155.1 Dietzia sp. B19
GCCCGCAGTCGGCGTGTCGCCCGCCGTCAGCGCGTGTGCCGCAACCACACCGCGGCGCGGGGGCCGACGGTGATGCCCGCGGAATGGGTGCGGCCGTGGTGGTGCCGCTCCTCCGCGTGGACCCCGCCCAGGTTGCCGGTTCCCGACCCCTCGTAGGCCTCGGCGTCGGTGTTGAGGATCTCCTCCCAGTACCCGGCCTCGGGCAGACCGATCCGGTAGTCGTCCAGGGTGCGGCCCGAGAAGTTCACCACGCAGGCGATCGTGTTGCCCGCGTGATCGGTACGCAGGAACGACAGCGCGTTGTGCTCCGAGTCGTTGGCGTCGATCCACGAGAACCCCGACGGGTCGTCGTCGAGCGTCCACAGCCCGGGGTTCTCCGCGTAGCGTGCGTTCATGTCCCGGACCGAGGCGAGGATGCCGCGGTGGTACTCGCCCTCCCAGCCCTCGAGGTTCTCCCAGGTGACGCCCAGTTCGTCGTTCCACTCGCCGACCTGACCGAACTCCATCCCTTGGAAGATGAGCTTCTTCCCGGGGTGCGCCCACATGTAGGCGTAGAGCCCGCGCAACCCGGCCGCGCGGTCCCACGAGGACCCCGGCATGCGCTGCCACATCGATCCCTTGCCGTGGACCACCTCGTCGTGGCTGAGCGGGAGGACGAACCGCTCGCTCCAGGCGTACATCAGGGAGAAGGTGACCTCGCCGTGGTGGTGTCCCCGGTAGACGGGGTCGAGGCCCACATAGCGCAGCGTGTCGTTCATCCACCCCATGTTCCACTTCATGGAGAACCCGAGACCGCCGGTGTCCGTGGGTGCGGTGACGCCGCCCCAGGAGGTCGACTCCTCGGCGATCATGAGGAATCCGGGGTGCTCCCGGCGCACGGTGGCGTTGACCTCCTGCAGGAACGAGATGGCCTCGAGGTTCTCTCTACCGCCGTAGCGGTTGGGGGTCCACTCGCCCTCGTTCCGCGAGTAGTCCAGGTAGAGCATCGAGGCGACGGCGTCCACGCGCAGGCCGTCGACGTGGAACTCCTCCGCCCAGTACAGGGCGTTGGCCACCAGGAAGTTGCGGACCTCGTGACGACCGAAGTCGAACACGTAGGTGCCCCAGTCGGGCTGCTCACCGCGACGGGGGTCCGCGTGCTCGTACAGCGGGGTCCCGTCGAAGCGGCCGAGGGACCACTCGTCCTTGGGGAAGTGCGCGGGCACCCAGTCCACCAGCACGCCGATGCCGCGCGAGTGCAGGTGGTCGACCACATAGCGCAGGTCGTCCGGGGTGCCGAAACGACTGGTGGGGGCGTAGTAGGAGGACACCTGGTAGCCCCATGACCCGCCGAAGGGATGCTCGGCGACGGGCATCAGCTCGACATGGGTGAAGCCGGTCTCGGTCACGTGGTCGCCCAACTGGTGGGCGAACTCGCGGTAGCCGAGTCCCGGTCTCCAGGAGCCCACGTGGACCTCGAGGACCGTCATCGGGGAGCGCGAGTGGTCGCGCGTCGCCCGGCCGGCGACCCACTCGTCGTCGTTCCACTCGTGGCCGGACGTGAACACCCTGGATCCGGTGGCGGGGGGCACCTCGGTGGCCACCGCGAGCGGATCGGCGTGGTCGACGGTCCGGCCGTCGGCGCCGCGGACGCAGTACTTGTAGACGGCGTCGTCGATCACGTCAGGTACGAACAGTTCCCACACTCCCGAGGCGCCGATCGCACGCATGGGCAGGGCGATCGGGTTCCACCCGCAGAAGTCGCCCACCACGCTGATGCCCCGGGCGTTCGGGGCCCAGACGGCGAAGGACGTCCCGGTGAGGGGCCCCCCGGGGGTGTCGTACGTGCGGACGTGCGCACCGAGGACGGTCCACAGCCGCTCGTGCCGGCCCTCGTTGATCAGGTGGAGATCCATCTCGCCGAGAGTGGGCAGGAAGCGGTACCCGTCGGCCACGATCCGCGTGTGCCCGTCCGGGTAGGTCACCCGGAACCGGTAGTCGGGGACGTCCCGCTCGGGCAACCCCGCCCCGAACATGCCGTCGCCGAGCGGTTCCATGGGCACCGTGCGCGTCCCCAGCACGATCTCCACCGAGGTGGCACCGGGCTGCATGGTCCGCACGACCGAGCCGGACCCGGTCGGGTGGGCGCCGTAGACCGAGTGCGGGTCGCGGTGGGTGCCGGAGCGGAGGGCGTCGAGCTCCTCGCGGGGGATCCCGCCCGACGGCGCGTCGGGGGCT
>NZ_JAALED010000220.1:0-1343 GCF_014145155.1 Dietzia sp. B19
AGGCCGGTGGGCGGCCGCGGGCCCCGTACGACCCCGTCCTGACGGCGCTGCAGCGGATCGGGACCGTCAGGCTCCGGGCGCGGCAGGTGCGGGCCGAGCAGGAGGCCTCGGTCGCCGGGGTCACCTTCCGGGTCACGGGCCAGGAGCGTCCCCACGCGTTCCCGATGGACTTCGTCCCCCGGATCATCACCTCGGAGACCTGGTCGCGGCTCGCGGCCGGGATCGAGCAGCGCGCCCGCGCCCTCGACGCGTTCCTGGACGACGTCTACGGCGAGCAGGAGTTCCTCGCCGCCGGGCACCTCGCCCCCGAGGCCCTCGATCGGGCACCGGGGTTCCGCGGGAGTACCGGGCGGGCGCTGGGGGCGGACCGGATCCGGGCGCACATCTGCGGGATCGACCTGGTGTGCGCGGACGACGGTCGGTGGCTGGTCCTCGAGGACAACGTCCGCGTGCCGTCCGGTGTCGCCTTCTCCACCGCCCACCGCGAGATGACGTCGGCGTTGTTCGGCGACCTGGTCGACGAGTTCGATCTCCACTCTCCCGACCAGGCCTTCCCCATGATCCGGGAGACCCTCGTGGCGGCGGCACCGCCGGCGGCGGGCGACACCCCGAACGTGGTGGTGATGTCCTCCGGTTCGGCGGACTCGGCGTGGTTCGAGCACCGCCTCATCGCCGACCGGGCCGGCCTGCCACTCGTCACCCCTGACGAGGTCGTCTTCCGGGACGGGATCCTGCACCGCAGGACCCGCGACGGGCTCCAGCGGGTGGACGTGGTGTACGCGCGGATCGACGAGGACATGCTGCTCAGCTCCCCCGGACTCGACGGCGAGCCGCTGCGGGACGGCCTGCTGGACGCCCTCGCCGGGGGGCGGCTGACGGTGGCCAACGCCCTCGGGAACGGGGTGGCGGACGACAAGGCCGTGTACGCCTCCGTGCCCGCGATGATCGACTTCTACCTGGGGGAGGCCCCGGTCCTCGAGCAGGTGCCGACCTACCTGTGCGCGGACCGCACCCAACGCGACCTCGTGCTGGACCGGCTGGGGGAGCTGGTGGTCAAGCCGATCGACGGCTACGGCGGGCTGGGGATCACCATCGGGCCCGAGTGCTCCGAGGCGGAGTTGGCCGCACGACGCGAGGAGCTGCTCACCCGGCCCGAGGGCTTCATCGCCCAGGAGGTGGTGGCCCTGTCGACGCTCCCGACCTTCGACGGCACCCGCATGCAGAGGCGGCACGTCGACCTGCGCGCCTTCGCCCACCTGAGGCGCGAGGGAGGCCGGACGACGGCCCACGCGGTCCCGGCCGGCCTCACCCGGGTGGCCCCCGCCGGGTCGCTGATCGTCAAC
>NZ_JAALED010000221.1:0-13492 GCF_014145155.1 Dietzia sp. B19
GCGGCCGCCGGCGGGCCGGTCGGCGAGCTGCTCGAGGCCACCGTCCTCGACGGCTCTCTCGAGCCGGAGGCCGACTCCCTCGTGGTCTCGCGGGAGGTCTCGCGGGACAACGGCTGGACGATGGGCACGCGGGTCCCGCTCGTCGGCCCGGACGGCAGTGAGTCCACCCTCCGGGTGACCGGTGTCTACGACGACGCCCAGATCCTCGGACCCTTCTACACCGGTATCGACGTCTACGAACGGCTGGTGCCGGAGAACCTCCGCTCGACCGCGATCGTGCTGGCCAAGGCCGCCGAGGGCACCTCGCCCGACCAGGTGCTGGCCGCCGTCACCGAGGAGCTCTCCGACATCCCGATCGCCACCGTGCAGAGCAAGCAGCAGTACATCGACGTCCAGTCGGGCGGGATCGACCAGCTGCTGACGATCATCTACGCCCTGCTCGGCCTGGCGTTGGTGATCGCGGTGCTGGGGATCGTCAACACCCTGGCGTTGTCGGTGATCGAGCGGCGCACGGAGATCGGCATGCTGCGGGCCGTGGGCATGCAGCGGTCCCAGATCCGGCGGACGATCAACCTCGAGTCCACACAGATCGCCGTGTTCGGGGCACTGGTCGGCGCGGCGGTCGGCGTCTATCTGGGCTGGGCGTTCGTCTCCGTGCTGGCGGACAGTGGGCTCAGCGAGACCACCATCCCGTGGGAGACCATCGGGATCGTGTTGGTGGCCTCGGCGTTCGTGGGGGTCCTGGCCTCGCTGTGGCCGGCGCACCGGGCCGCCAAGACCGACCCGCTGGAGGCGATCGCGGACTAGCCGGGGTGGCTCTCGGTGGGGTCTAACCGCCCACCGAGAGCCACGCGGCCACCGCCGCACCGGTGATCATCGCGGGACCGAACGCGATGCCGGTGTGGCGGTCGGCTCTACGGCTGAGGAGTAGCACCAGCGCCACCACGGCGTTGAGTGCGAACGCGGCCAGGGTCCCGATCAGCACGTACTGCCACCCCAGCCAGCCCAGGAAGAGGCCGAGCACGCCGGCGAGTTTGACGTCGCCCAGCCCGAGTCCCGAGGGGTTGATGAACGCGAGGGTGAAGTAGAACGCCAGCAGGGCGAGCGCCGCGGCGGCGGCGCGCCCCAGGGCGCCCCAGTCGCCGGTCACCGCGGACGCCACGCCCAGCGTCGCCAGGAGGACCGGGTACATGGGTACGACGACGACATCGGGCAGCCGATGCACGGCCAGGTCGATCGGTACGAGCAGCCCACAGGCCACCGCGAGCGCCGCGAACGCGATCAGCTCGGGAACGGTACCGGCCAGCCCGGCGGCTCCCGCCCCACCGGCGGCGGCCAGGCCCACGTGGAGACCGGAGTGCAGCCAGCGGGAGTCGGAGTCGGCGATCGTCCGAATCCACCCGGTCAGCGCCGCGGCGAGTGCCCCGCACACCACGGCGGTGAGGATTACGGTCACTGGCGTGAGGGTGACGGCCACTAGGAGAAGGCCTCCATCATGTTCATCGCTGTCGGGCCCAGGAGCACGATGAACAGTACCGGCAGGATGCACACCATCAGGGGAAAGATCACCTTGACCGGGATCTGCATGGCCTTCTCCTCCGCGCGCTGGCGGCGTTTGCTCCGCAGCTCCGATGCCTGCGTGCGCAACACGTCCGCGATCGAGATGCCGTAGGCGTCGGCCTGGATGATGGCGCGGACGAAGCGGCGCAGGTCGGCGACGTCGGTGCGGCGGGCCAACGATTCGTAGGCGTGGCGGCGCAGCTGGCCCACCTGGATCTCCTGCAGGGTGCGGGTGAACTCATCGGCGAGTGGGCCCTTGCCGTTCTTCGCCGCTCGCGCCATGGCCGAGTCGAAGCCCAACCCGGCCTCCACGGCGATGGTCATCTGGTCCAGGGTGTCGGCCAGCTCCAGCTGGATTGCCTGGCTGCGCTCCTGTCCGCGGCTGTGGAGGAGCAGTTCCGGGACGAAGTAGCAGACCAGGGTGACCGCCGCGGCCAGGAACACAGGTAGAGCACCGGTGGTGCTGGAGACGAACAGCAGGCTCAACAGCGCCGCCCCGATGCCCAGCACGAGTTTGGCCACCAGCAGCTTCTCGAGGGGCCACCCCTGGGGTCTGCCGGCTTTGATCTGCAGCTTCTCGAGCATCCGGATCGACGGCGCCGGGGTGAACTTCCGCGCGATCGTGGCCAGGGTGCCACCGGTCTCCTCATCGTCTGGCGCCGCATCGTCGACCACCTGGTGTTCCGGGTACATCCCGCGTGTCAGGTTGAGCACCGTGCGCTGGCGCGCCCGGCCGGGTCCGGCGAGCACCGCCCAGCTCAGCAGGAACACCGCCACCGCCAGGACCGAGACGGCGAACAGGGCCATCGGTGCCACGGCATGCCTCCTTCCAGAACGCTCGATGCGTTCAGAACCTGATGTTGACGACCTTGCGCAGCCAGAGCGCACCAACCACGAGCAACACCACGCTGACGCCGATCAGCGTGTAACCCAGCAGGCCCTCCGTGAACTTGGAGATGTACTCGGGATTACTCACGAACAAAAAGCCGCCAATGCCAAAGGGCAGTGCCATGAGGACGTAGGCCGAGAGTTTGCCCTCGGCGGCCAGCGCCTTCACCTGGCGGCGGATCTGGTTCCGCTCGCGGATGGTGTGACCGACCCCGTCGAGCACCTCGGCCAGGTTGCCGCCGACCTCGCGGTTGATCGCGATGGCCTGCGTGACCCACTCGAAGTCCTCGCTCCCCATGCGCCGGGCGGTCTCCTCCAGTGCGGGGGCGAGATCACGGCCGACCCGGGTTTCGTTGATGATGCGGGCGAACTCCTCCGAGGTGGGCTCCTCGGCCTCTCGCGCAACGGAGGCCAGGGCCTGGAGCAGGCTGTGGCCGGCCCGCAGGCTACTGGCCATGAGCTGCAACGAGTCGTCCAGCTGGTCGGCGAAGGCGGCCCGGCGACGGGAGGCGCGGATGTCCAGCGCGAACTTGGCACCGATCGGAGTGAGCGCGGCCAGGAAGAGTCCGGTGACCGGCCCTACAGCGACAAGCCCCAGTGCGAAGGTCACCACTGCGGCGACGCCCACCAGGAAGACGAAGTCCTGGAGGCCCATCTTGACCCCGGCGCGTTCCAGCGCACCGGCCCCCGGTGCGCCGCGGCGGCTCAAGGCGGTGTCGATGGCCGAGGTGGCCGCCGTCGCCGTCCGCGAGATGATCCCGGGCCCCTCGTGAACCCCTGGCCGACGCCGGGCACGGGGGACACTTCCCGGACGCGGGGAGAGGACGAGAAACGCGCCGATGAGTAGTGCCAGGGAGAGTGCTGCCACCCCGAGCCCGGCCGGGGAGGCCAGGACCTGGCCCATGGACTCGTTCATCGGCTTTTCCCGGGGGGTGAGGGAACATCGAACACCCGCGGCGAGAGCGTGATGCCCATTTCTTTGAATTGGTCGGTGAAGCGGGGGCGCACCCCGGTGGAGATCGGCTTGCCGAGGAATTTCCCGTCGGTCCCGACGCCGGCGGAATAGTCGAAGAGGAACGCGTCCTGCAGGGTGACCGTCTGGCCCTCCATCCCCTGGACCTCGGTCACCGCGGTGACCCGTCGGGTGCCGTCACGCAATCGGGTCAGCTGGATGATCACGTCCACGGCGGAGGCGATCTGCTCCCGGATGGCCCGCAACGGAAGGTCCATCCCGGCCATCAGAACCAGCGTCTCCAGGCGGGCCACCGCATCGCGCGGGGAGTTGGCGTGGACGGTCGAGAGCGACCCGTCGTGACCGGTGTTCATGGCCTGCAGCATGTCCAGGGTCTCGCCGCCACGGACCTCGCCCACCACGATCCGGTCCGGGCGCATACGCAGGGAGTTGCGTACGAGATCGCGGATGCTGATCTCGCCCTTGCCCTCGATGTTCGCGGGCCTGGCCTCCAACCGGACCACGTGATCCTGCTGCATCTGCAACTCGACCGCGTCCTCGATGGTGACGATGCGCTCGGACTCGGGGATGAACGAGGACAGGACGTTGAGCAGCGTGGTCTTTCCACTGCCGGTGCCGCCGGAGACGATGATGTTGAGCCGGGCCTGGACGCAGGCCCGGAGGAGCTCGGCCATCTCCGGGGTGAGAGTGCCGAACCCGATCAGGTCGTTGACCTTGAAGGGGTCCTTGGAGAACTTACGGATGGTGAGCGACGAGCCGTTGACCGCCAACGGGGGGATGACGGCGTTGACGCGGGAGCCGTCCGCCAGGCGGGCGTCGACCAGCGGAGAGGACTCGTCGATTCGTCGCCCGATCCGGGAGACGATCCGCTCGATGACCTGACGCAAGTGCTCCTCGGAGGTGAAACGGGCGGAACTCCGGGTGAGCCGTCCCCGCTGCTCGACGTAGATCATGTCCGGGCCGTTGACCATGATCTCGGTGACCGTGGGGTCGGCCAGTAGCCGCTCCAGCGGACCGTGCCCCAGGACGTCGTCCTGGATGTCGCTGATGAGCCGCAGCCGCTGTTCAGCGGTCAGTGGGACCGTCTCGTCTTCCACGACCTTGTTGAGCTCGGTGCGCACCAGGGCGTGGAGCTGATCCTCGGTGAGCGACGGGTTGTTGAGCCTGGCGCCGACCCGTTCGAACAGCGCGGCGGACGCGCGCTCCTTGAGGGCGATCAACGCGTCGGGCTCGGGAAGCGCCGAGGGAACCGGGGAAGCCGGCTGGGTGACCCTGATGGTCTGCGGTGGCGTGGTAGCCGGGATGGCTCGCGGAGGTACGGTGGCACCGCTCTGACCAGGAGCGATCGAGGTCTCCCGCGCAGGTGTCATGGCCGGTGTTGTGGCCGGGTCGCCCGGGGCGAGTTCGGGCGCGGCGCTCTCGCCTCGGGCGGCGCGCAGGCGGTCGCTCAGGCTCATCGTGTGCCTCCTCGGCGCAGGCGGTGACGGCCTCCGAGTCGGGAACCGAGCTTGGTCGCCGCGGGCCCGGGCTCCTTCAAGGGCGCAGGGGCAAAGCGATCCACCAGGCGCCGCAGCTTCTTGGTCATGGGATCGCGGACCTCGTTCTGCATCAGCGGAACCCCCTGATTGACGGATACCGCAGCCGCCCGCGAGCGAGGCAAGACGAGGTCCACACCGGTGCCGATCGTCGCCTCTACATCCGCTCGGGTGAGCCCGCTGTGTGCGTCAGCAAAGTTCACCACCACGTGGCGGCGGTCGAAGCCCATTCCCAGGTCACGGAGAATGTCCAGTTCCTTGCGCAGTCCCCGCACTCCCGGGACGTCCATGCTGGTGACCAGGATCAGGTCGTCGGTCATATCGAGGGCCGCGAGGGTGTGGTCTGTCAGTGCCGGGGCGGTGTCAATGATGACGAAACGGAACTCCGCCGCCAGCGTCTGGAGGAGATGGGTGAGTTCCGATACGCCCACCAGGTCGGCCTCGGCCGGGGAGTTCGGTCCGCACACCACGGTCAGGCCGGTGTCATGCTGGGTGAGGAACGTCTTGAGCACCATCGAGTCGCGCGCGGCCGCTCCCTGCACCACGTCGACGATGGTGTGTTCGGGTGTGAGGTTGAGAGCGTTGGCGACATCTCCGAACTGCAGATCCAGGTCCACCAGCACCGTGGAATGTGGTGCGGACCGGGCAAGCCCGACGGCCAGGTTGGCGGCGATGGTTGTCTTGCCGACGCCGCCCTTGGGCGAGACCACGCTGATCACCTGTCCGCGCCGCGACTGCGGGCCCGCGCCGGCGTCGGTGCCGTCCCCGTGTCCGGCCGGAGCGCGCTGTCGGGTGACCCTGATGGCTCGATCAAGTGCCCCTCGGATCTCGTCCTCCTCCGATTCGGTGGGTACGATGTCGCTCACCCCCGCCCGCATGGCCGCGAGTCCGAGTTCGGCGACCCGGTCGCTGACCAGGACCACTGCGATACCGGGGCACTCGACATCGAGCCGCGAGGCCAGCGCGAGGGCGGCTTCTGTCCCGGAGCGCTCGTCGATCACGACGACCTCGGGGATCTCCCCACCGCCGAGTTGCTGGAACAGCTGCGCGGGGCTTTCCGGGAGCGGGCCCGGGGGCAGTGCCGGTATCGGCTGGCCGGTGGCAGCCCGGAACCGGTCGCGGAGGTCGACGAAGTCGGTGGCCAGCAGAATGTTGTTCATCGGTACACGTTCCCCGGGTTGACGATGCGGGTGCCGTCCTCCGGCGTGGCGGAGTCCTCAAGGGAGAGCCAGATCGAGCCGTTCTCTCCCGAGAAGACGACCTTTTCCGCGTCCGGGGCCGTGAGCGCCAAAGTCACCATCGCGCCACCGTCGTGAACCGGGGCGTCAGCGGGATCGGTCGAACCGGCCTCTTCGGACGCGGAGGGAGACAACCCGCCCTGGACGCGCAGTACGAGGATCTTGTGGAGCAGCAGGTGGGTCTGGTCTCCGATCGTGGCGAAGACACCCACCGTGTCCCCGGGAGTGATCGTTCCACCGACGACCTGGGGCGAGTTCAGAGGAATCGTCACCTGGTGGAATCCCTCCGGAGCGGGGATGCCGCCGAACTGCTGGAGGGACTGCAGTGACGCGAAACGTCCGGCCAGAAGCTGTTCCCCGGCAGCGAGATCGGTGGCCGCGACCATGTTTCCGAGCTCCCGGAGGTCAGTCACCGAATTCGGTCCCACAGCCGTGGCGGGAAGCTCTCGCGTCTCCACCAGTTCGCCTAACGCAGAAGCAGGGGTTCCCTCGCTGATCGGGGCGGTCGCGATCAGGACGCTCACCGGCTGGAGGTCTGCCATGGCCCGTTCGTCGGCTGCGCTGACGTAGCGCAGGAGGAGGGCGGCGCCCAGGAGCGCCAGGAGGACGGCGACGGCTACTGCCACGACACGACGGTTCACTTCAGCTCGCTTACTCGTTTGGGAGGAGGTAGACGGCAGTGGCGCCGAGGTTCTGCGTGGTTGGCCCGTACTCGAAATCGTCTGAGCGATCGAGGAACTCGGTGAAGTAGCCGCTGATACAACGTTCGTTACCTCTGCACGGGCTGTTCCAGTTCGCGCCGGACAAGTGGTAACCGGTGATCGTGAATGCCGCGTACCCGTAGACGCGGTAGTAGGCGTTATTCCCTCGCCCGCGGTACTGGTCGAACAGCGGCAGGAGAATCGTCTTGTTGTGGAGTGACGACATGCAACTCGTCCCTCCCTTGTTGCCGGGGGCTCCCTGAACTTCCTGACCGATCCGGGTGAATGCCTGACAGGTTCCCGCATTCGGTGCCAACCAGCCGAACCCACCCGGAACCAGGTTCCCCGAGGGCACGGGGCAGTCCGTGTTGGAGGTCTTGGTGAACTCGATGGTCCGCTCGATCTTGTCCGACGGAATCCCTCCGCCGGTCTGCGCCCAGAACTCACACACGTAGAAGGCGAGCGGAAGGGCAGACGTACCGCTGATCGGCGAACCCCACCCCGCGGTACTTACGGCTCCGACCTCGGACTCGTTGATGCCCAGAACAGGTGCGAACCAGTGCTCTCGAGTACCGGACGTGTCGACGGTGACCTTGCCGGCTGCTGCCACGAGGTCCACCGACACCGAGTTCTCGGCGGCCGAGGTGTTCATGTCCACGAGCTGCCGGGCGGTTGTTCTGGCCCGTGTGGTCCCGCAGTCGCTCCTGGCACAATCCTGGGCGATCGCCAGAGCGGCGGCGTCCGCTCCCATCTGCAACTTCTGCTTGTCGGAGTGAACGGCGGCGATGTCGATCGAGATGGCGGCAAATCCGATCAGCGGGACCATCAACAGAGCGACAAGGACGCTCACGGCACCTCGGTCGCGATGTGCCCGACTCGCGTCTACCCGTTGCATCGCATGCTCCCGGTACCGGTGAGGGTGAAGTCGCCCATCGGGAGGAACCCGCTGAGCATCTCGAACGGATAAGTGACGGTGACTGTCGCGGTGGGGGTCGAGTCCTCGGGGGCGCAGTTCGCAGGCGTCACTTCGACGTCGGACTCGGGAATGCCCAATCCGATCGCGGCTGCTGTCGCGGCCGACTTGGCGGCGTCAACGTCGTTCTGCAGCGCCATCACGCGAACGCCGTCACGGGCGGCGTTGGAGAGCGTGGTCTGGATGTTGTACGCCCGGCCGAACTCGATGATCCCGATCACGAGCGTCAACAGGATCGGGACGACCAGGGCGAACTCCACGGCCGCGGCTCCGCGGTCACGAAGGGGTCTGGTCATGGCGAGTCCTCGAGGGGTGAGGGGAGGGGAGGGTTCAGAAGAGGGGGCTAAACCGGCTCCGGCGCAGCACCCTGAAACCAAGGGAACTACGCCGGAGCCGGATAGGGGGCCTTAGCCAGCGGCGGGAACCGCGGACACACGGTTGGCAACGCCATCGAAGAGGTCACGAAGCTCCGTGCCCAGCAACGCCACCGTCACGATGATCGCCACCGCGATCAGCCCGACCATCAGGCCGTACTCGACGGCCGTAGCGCCGCGGTCCTTGCGGTCCTCGAAGCGGTCGTTGACGAGGGCGTAGAGCGTGAAGAAGTAGGTAGCGGCTGCCTGGCTCATGATGAACCGTCCTTCTGGTGCGGGGGTCGGTCGACCCGAGGGGAGGGGTGCGTCCGATTCGTTATGAATCAGTGACGAGAATCACTATGGCACATAGCTTTCGATTGTCAAGACAATTTGATTAATTCGTGGGCTCAGTTCACCCCGGCGTCCGGTCGGACGGCGGCCGGACTGGCTCGCGCCAGGCCGTGCAGTCGAACCCGGCTGCGCGAGGGCAGTCCGGATTCGCAACTTAACGCCGCATGCATGCACTCGCACAGCGGTTATCACCGGTTGGGAGGATGCGTGAACGGAGGGGTGGCAGAGGCACGAAACAGACAGTCTTCACACATGGCTGACGTATCACGGTGCTTCTGGGCCGGAACTTTAGACTGTGAGAACCTTAAAGGTCAAGTCAGGTTTGCCTAAGTGGCACCTGCGGCTGGGTCTGGACGAGCGTCAGAGAGCGCGCTACGGGCACGCGTGGAAGATGTAAGGGTTGTCGCCCCTCGGGGGCGAGGGATCAGCGCAGGAGGCCGAAGAGGCGTCCGCCGCGATGTTCGTGGCGCGAGAGCGCGGACCCCAGGAGGTCGGCGTCGTGCTCGTGGTCGACCTCGGCGCCGGCCAGCCGGCCCACGGTGCGCTCCCATAGCAGCCCCTCGTACACGGCCAGGAGGTCCAGAGCGGCGGCGGCGGGGTCACGCAGCCCGGCGGCGTCAAGAGCGCCGGCGAGGTCGCTCGGGTCGAGCAGGGCGGCCACGAGATCGGTGGTGTCGTCCTTGCCGGTGAGTTCCATGATGAGCGCGGAGCGGGCTGCCAGCTCGCCGCGGTAGTCGGCGAGGAGGCCCTCGATCATCCGCGTGAGCATCGCCAGGACGTCGTCTGCGTCGGAGGAGGCGAGCTCCTGGATCCCGGACACCTCGACGAACCCGCGCAGGAGGGAGGTGAGCCTGTCGACGGTGAGTGAGAGGAGTTGCGCACGGGTCCGGCAGTAGTAGGAGGTCGAGCCGGAGGGCAGTCCGGCCTCGGAGTCCACGGCGCGGTGGGTCAGCGCGCGGACGCCGTCCCTGGCCACCACCTCGATCGCCGAATCGGCGATGAGCATGCGCCGGTCCTCCATGGTGGCTCCCGTCGTCGTGGTTCACAGGCCTTCGGCTCGACCGCTGTAGCGCGGGTCGCTGCCGACTAGAGGGTCAGCCTATCGCCGGGATCCCGTTCCTGGATCGAAACAACTCCACGCCCCGACACCGGTTTCGGTGTCGGGGCGTGGAGAGGGTGGCCGGGCGGGTCAGGCCGCCGAGGCGACCTTGCGGGCGCGCCGCCTGGCCGAGTACGTCAGTGCCGTCTGCAGGCCAGCCCGCTGCCCTTCCTCCTGCGCGGGGAGAGGCTTGGGCAGGTCCGCGAACATGCGCTCGGAGTGCGTCTCCGGGGCGTCGTCCGCCGTGCGCCGCAGCATGTGGTCGGGCAGCGACATCTTGGCGATGGTCCTCCACGCCTTGAAGTACTGGACGGGCAGCGGGCCCGCCACGTACGGCAGGTCGTACTTGCGGCAGACCTCGCGAACCCGCACCGATGCCTCGGCCAGACGGTTGGACGACATGTCGGGGTAGATGTGGTGCTCGATCTGGTACGACAGGTTGCCCGAGAGGAAGTCGATGACAGGCCCGCCGGTGAGGTTGGCGGAACCGAGCATCTGACGGAGGTACCACTCGGCGCGCGTCTCGTTCTCGACGTCCTTCTTGGTGAACTTCTCGGCGCCGTCGGGGAAGTGCCCGCAGAAGATCACCGCGTTGGTCCACACGTTGCGGATGCCGTTGGCGGCGAGGTTGGCCGTCAACGTGGACTTCCAGCCCTTGCGGGAGAGCGCCGGGTAGAACACGTAGTCCTTCGCGAGCTGGCGCCCGGCCTTCTTGGCGAACAGGCCGAGCTTGTTCATGGTCTCGCGGCGGTCGTCCCGCCCCTTCGCGACCTTGCCCAGCTCGAGATGCTGGATACCGACGCCCCACTGGAACAGCAGCGCGAGCACCGCGTTGTAGACCAGGTTGCCGTAGAAGAACGGGTGCCAGCGCTGGTCGCGCGTCACGCGGAGCACTCCGTACCCGACGTCGTCGTCGAGGCCGACGATGTTGGTGTACTTGTGATGGATGTAGTTGTGAGTCTGCTTCCAGTGCTCGGCGGTGCCCACGATGTCCCACTCCCACGTGGTGGAGTGGACCTCCGGGTCGTTCATCCAGTCCCACTGCCCGTGCATGATGTTGTGTCCGAGCTCCATGTTCTCGACGATCTTGGAGAGCCCGAGTGCGCCGGCGCCAATGGCCCACGCGGTGCGGTTGCGCGACCCGACCATCAGCAGTGCACGAGAGCCCACCTCGAGGGCGCGCTGGAAGCGAATCGTGTTGCGGATGTAGGTCGCGTCCCGCTCGCCGAGGGAACCGATGATGTCCTGGCGGATCTGCTCGAGTTCCTCACCGAGGGCTTCGATGTCGGCCTCGGAGAGGTGTGCGAATTCCGGGATGTCCGTGATAGCCATGAACCTACGGTACCGTAACTTACGGTCGCGTAGGTAGGGTTTAGTTGGTTGGGTCACACTTGAGGCTCGACCTCGGCCCGTGGCGGGACGCCTCGATTCGGGGAGCGGGAACCCCGCTCGGGTCGAGGCTACGGCGCTCTGGCCAGCGGCGGAGCCTGTCGATGCCACATCGTTTGTCACGGTTGTGTAACGTCGACCGGGTTCGCGGCGACATAGGGGTTGTCACGCGCCGCGGGGGGCTCGAGGGAATTGCTGGAGCCCGTCCGGCGGCAACGGGGACCACCAGACCGCCAGATACGCAAGTACGCTTTCAGTACGGATCACAAGGGGACACATCATGAGCAGCGCCAACGACATCTTCCTGCAGGCCATCCAGCCCATCGTCGACATCTTCTGGACTCTGGTGTGGACCGCCACCGGCTCGACCGTCAGCGTTCCCCGCCCGGTGGCGCCCACGCCGTCCACCTGATCAGGCGCGGCCAGGTGAGAAACCTGGCCCCCTGAACCGGCTCGCTACCCCGGCCCGCCTCTCGGATGAGAGGCGGGCCGGAGTGCATTTCCTGCCCTCGGCACAGGTCCGCGCCCCGAGCCCGAGCCGTCACAACCCGAACTTCTCGCTTCCGCCCAGGTCGATCGGGATGGAGGCCCCGGTGATCCCTGCGCCGGCGGCGCTGCACAGGTAGACGGCCATCGACGAGATCGCCGACGCCTCGACCCACGGCTCGGGCAGCTGGTTCATCCCGCTGAAGGTCTCGGCCGCGTCCTCGAGCGTCGTGCCCTCGCCCCCGGTCATCATGGCGATCATCGACGGGTTCTCGATCATGGGGGTGCGGACGTTGCCGGGGTGGATGGAGTTGCACCGCACGCCCGAGAAGCCGAGCTCGCCGGCCAGCGACTTGGCCAGCCCGCGGACCGCCCACTTGGAGGTCGTGTAGCTGGCGGTGAACGGTGCGCCGCGAAGGCCAACCATCGAGCTGATGATCACGACGCACCCGCCCCGGCCGGTGGCCAGGATGTGGGGGATCGCGGCCGTCGTGGTGACCCAGGTGCCCTTGAGGTTGATGTCCAGGGTGGTGTCCCATTCCTCTTCGGAGCGCTCCCAGGAGGCGGAGGGCTGGGGGGACACCCCGGCGTTGGCCACCACGAAGTCGAGTCCGCCCAGTTCGGCGACCCCGGCATCGACGGCCTCCCGCATCCCGGGCAGGTCGCGGACGTCGACCTCCGCGGTCACGCACCTGCGCCCCAGCGCCCGGACGGCTTCCGCGGTGGCCCGGAGGTCCTCCGGCCGGGCCATCGGATAGGGGACCGTCTCGATGTCGCGGCACAGGTCCAGGGCGATCACGTCGCACCCGGCGGCCGCGAAGGCCTCGCAGTGGGCCCGGCCCTGCCCCCGGGCGGCCCCGGTGACCAGCACGACCTTTCCGGTCAGCTCGGGAGGGGTGGCGGTGGGGCTCGACATGGTGGGTGTCCTTCTGTGATCGGTGGCGGGCCCTGCGGGGTCGTCCGCCCTGCGGCATGCTGGAAGTCCAACGTAGACAAAGTGATAGGTAGTGATCATCATGCTCGAACGGACACTGGTTCTAGTGGATACCTCGTATCTACTAGCTAGCTTCTACAACTCTTGGGAGGAGGGTGCGCGCGGTCAGTTGGAGATATCCCTGGCCACGGTCGTGCACCGTTTAGATCAGGTCGCCCACGGTCTCGTGGACCAGCCGGTCCAACGACAGAACTGGTACGACGGGATCCCGGATTCCGGCCCGCACCGGTACCAGCGCACGCTCCGCGTGATCGAGGGCGTTCAGCTGCGCGCGGGTCAGTTGATCGAATGGGGCGAGCGCCGAACCCAGAAGGCCGTCGACACACTTCTGGTCGCGGACATGATCCAGGCCGCCTACAAGGGGCAGTGTTCCGACATGGTGCTGGTCACCGGGGACGCCGACATGATCCCGGGGGTCCGGGTGGCGGTGGACGCAGGTGTGCGTATGCACCTGGTGGGGTTCGGTTGGGATTCCATCTCCTCTGCGTTGCGCCACGCGTGCGACACGACCTCGGTGCTGGATCCGCGCACCGATTTCCACGACGCCATGCAGATCAGGGTTCTGGAGGGGCCGATCCCGCCCAAGGTGCGATCGTCCGCCGAGCGGCCCACCGCGCCCGGAGACGACGCCAGCGAGCCGGTCGGCGAGGAGTCGGTGGGGATGGTCGAGGTGGATCTTAGGTCCGATCGCGCGTCCGCCACCTCGGTGGCCGACGAGACCAGCCTGACGATCGCCGACGAGGAGTGGGCCGCCGACGCCGAGGAGCGGGCGGCAGATGAACAGGACTGCGCGGCGATCTCCGAGATCCATGCTGCTGACATCGATGACGCCGAGACCGCCGCGGGATTGACGCCCGCGAACGAGCGCGGTGCGAAGCCGGGCGCCGGAGCGGGGCCGGCGGGGAAGGTCCGTGGGTCACGGCCGGAGCCCCAGCCGCAGTCGCCGCAC
>NZ_JAALED010000222.1:0-5838 GCF_014145155.1 Dietzia sp. B19
GCCCCGCGGCGTCGGCGTCGGCGGCGGCGCCCCTCGTCGTCGTCCGACTCCACCGGTCGGGACTGACCCGACCCCCACCCCCTGGAAGGCACGTGCGCACACTCAGGAGCGGGTCCGGACGCCGTCTGCCGTTCGTCGACGTCCCCCCCGAACGCCGGACGCGACGAGATCTGGTCACCGCCGCGGTGATCGCCGTCGTCATGGTGCTGGCGGCGGTCGCCGTGCTGCTGTCCGGGAGCGCGACCGGGTCTGAGCTGCGTGCCGCGGACGCGGAGCAGCCCGAGTACGGCCCGGCCACCGATCCCCCCACGTCGCTCCAACCGCTCTGGATGCACGGCTCCGCCGGGACCGGCCCCCCGCTCACCACCAAGGGCAACCTCGTCACCGTCTCCCCGGACGGGGTGCTGGTCGGCCGGGACGCGGGTTCCGGGGAGGAGAGCTGGTCCTACACGCACGCGGGGCGGTTCTGTGCCGGAGCGTTCTACGCCGATCGACTCGTCGCCGCGTTCGACGGCGCCTCCGGGTGCAGTGACGTGACGTCCCTCGACCCGACCCGCCAGGAGTACGCGAGCACCAGACAGAGTGTGTATCCGGACTCGATGGAACTCACCGGCTCGTGGAAGCACGTCCTGGCGTTCAGCCCGGACCGCCTCGAGATCTGGCGCGACGACCTGGTCCGGACGGTCGAGTACGGGGCCGTGGAGGCTCCGCAGGAGGCCGGGATGCAACCCCGCACCGGGTGCACCCTCGTGACCGCGGATCTCACCGACGAGCGCTTCGCCGTGACGGAGCGCTGCCCCGGCGAGGACTCCGTCAGGCTGACGATCTCGAAGACCGTCCCCGAGGACAATCGCGCCCCCGAGGAGATCGCCTCGGACCCGACCGGTGCCGACGGTCTGTGGATCATCGAGGTGACCGAGCAGGGGGTCCTGGCGCTCCGGAACCAGGGCCCCGACTGGACCGTCGAGTGGTTCACCTCCCCCACCGAACACTCGACCGTGCTCGCTCTGGAGGGTGAGCCGGCCGTGCCGCCCTCGCACGAGTCCGTCTCGGGCGACAGCGCTCAGGTGAGATGGTTCGACGGACGTTCCACGCACGCCTTCGACGGGCCGTCCGGGAGATACTCGTGGACCCTGGGCGGGTCGACGGGCCCCGGACTGACCGGGGGCTGGTCCGCCGACCCCGCGGCCCATTCGACGGGCGAGTGGGTGCTGGTGCCGGTCGCCGACGGGCTCGCGCTCCTGGACCACGACACCGGGCGCGAGGTCCGTCGCCTGGCCGGGCAGGCGGCACCGGGACCGGGCGTGACGGGGCTCGCCCAGATCGGCGACATCCTGTACGAACGCCACGCGGGAGGGATCCGCGCGTACAAGCTCGTCGCCTGACCCCCCGGGGTGGATACGGGAGCCGTGCGGGTCGGCAGGGTCAGACGGCGTACCACTCGATCGCGTCCCTGCGGAACAGCGACACCAGCGCGACAGCGCAGACCACGGCGAGGATCAGACCGGCGAGGTACTGGTCCGATCCCACCCCCACGTACCAGGCCACGAACAGCAACAACAACTCCGCGATCACCACGAGTCCACGGCCCCACCGTCGACCCCGCAACAGGCCCACACCGGCCGCGAGAAGGCCGCCCCCGAGGATCGCGAACCACACCGCGGTGCCGTAGCCACTGATGACGACGGTCTCCTCGCGATGGCCTCCGGCCGCCCGGATGGCGAGGGCCACGGCCACCCCGACGCCGATGAGGCCCTGCGCGGAGGAGATCCACCCGGCCAGGCGCACGGGCGTGGGGATCGCGGTGCGGGGATCGAGGCGATCCGGCGGGGGGCGGTGGTCGTCAGGTCGGCTCACGTTCACCTCCACAGGGTATGTCGCGGTGACGGCCGGGCCCGCACCACCCTTGCGGACTGGACTCCGATTAACCCATTACAGCCTCTGGCGTGCGATTTCGGTTCGATTTGACAACCGGGGTGACCTTTGCCACATCGCGGCGGGAGAGGGTTGACTTGTCATGGAATCGTGGCACCATCATTCGTAACAGCGCAGACGCACATTGTTTGCCTTGCCTTAACCGGGAGCTGCTCCTCACGGAGCGAGCCCTCGGAACGGGTACACCCCCACCACATCACCGGATGTGACACAGCGCGTACGTCCGCGTGCCGATCCTCGCAGATCGGCGCGTCGGCGGCGTCTTCCCGTGTCCGGTTGACCCGATAACGGTCTCGTAACCGTAAGGAGTTCCCATGGACTGGCGCCACAAGGCCATCTGCCGCGACGAGGATCCCGAGCTGTTCTTCCCCGTCGGCAATTCCGGACCCGCCCTCGCGCAGATCGCCGAGGCGAAGATCGTCTGTAACCGTTGCCCCGTCACCTCCGAGTGCCTGGCCTGGGCCCTCGAGTCCGGCCAGGACGCGGGCGTCTGGGGCGGCATGAGCGAGGACGAGCGTCGCGCGCTCAAGCGTCGCCGCGCCCGCACCCGCACCGCGGTCTGATCACCGCCACCTGATCACCGCATTCTGGTGACCGCGATCCCACGGTACGCGGTCCGGTCGGCGACCTGAACGGACGCCCGACCCCACGAGAACGACGAAGGCCGGTTCCCCTCCCGCGTGGGAGGGGAACCGGCCTTCGTCGTGACGGTCGATCGTCAGCCGATGACGGCGATGAGGTCTCCGGCCTGGATGACGTCGCCGGGGGCGACGGCCACCTCGGTGACGGTGCCGGCCGTCTCGCACAACACCGGGATCTCCATCTTCATGGACTCGAGGAGCACGATCGTGTCCCCCTCGGCGACCTCGGTGCCGACGGCTGCGACGACCTCCATGACATTCGCGACCATCTCGGCACGGACCTGTTCAGTCATTCGGATGTTCCTCTGCTTTCCTCACGCGGCGGCCCCCAGACTCCTCAATGCAACCACACGGGGGTTCTCATGGGAGACTTGTACACCGACGAAAGGAGGCGACCATGGGCAAGCGTGGCCGCAAGAGGCGGGATCGCCGCAAGAAGAACGCCAACCACGGCAAGCGTCCGAACAGCTGAGTCCGGACCATCAGAACCGAGCGAGGGGCGGACACCGTGTCGGTGTCCGCCCCTCGCCTCGTCTCCGGTGAGGTCAGTGCGGGTCCCGCCGGTGGACGGTCGTGGTCCGGTGCACCACCGTCGTCCCGTCGGAATCGGTCGTGGTGACCGTGGTGCGTCGGATCTCCACCATGAGTCGTTCCCTCAACCCCGACGGCGCCTTCTCGCAACACGAGCGGGACAACTTGGCCTTGAGCCGCCGCTCCGAGAGGAAGAGTTCACGGCAGGGCGGACACCCGGCGAGGTGATGCTCGAGCCTCGAACGACAGGCGTCGTCGCACTCGAGGTCCACCAGCAGGGACAGGTCGCGCCGGGCGGCCTCACAGTCGATCTGGTCGAGCCGCGGGTCGTGTTCCCTCGTCACTTCGCGCCCTCCGTCCTGTCACGACCGAAGCCACGCTCGGTCGCCACGTCCCGGAGCAGCTCGCGGAGCTGCTTGCGTCCTCGGTGGAGGCGTGACATCACGGTCCCCAACGGGGTGTCCATGATCTCGGCGATCTCCTTGTACGGCAGGTCCTGGACGTCCGCGTAGTACACGGCCATCCGGAACTCCTCGGGGAGCTGGGCGAGCGCGGACCGGATCTCGTCGTCCGGCAGCAGTTCCATCGCCTCGACCTCCGCCGAGCGCAGGCCGGTGGAGGTGTGCTCCGCCGCCGCCGCCAGCTGCCAGTCCGTGATCTCCTCGGTCGGATACTGGGCGGGTTGGCGCTGCCGCTTGCGGTAGTGGTTGATGTACGCGTTGGTGAGGATGCGGTGCATCCAGGCCCGGAAGTTGGTCCCGGGCTTGAAGGAGTGGAAACCCGCGTACGCCTTCGCGTACGCCTCCTGCACCAGGTCCTCCGCATCGGCCGGGTTGCGGGTCATCCGCAGCGCGGCACCGTACAACTGATCGAGGAGCGGCATGGCCAACTCCTCGAACTGTTCGGCGCGTTGGTCGGACTCGTCGGGCTGCAACTCGGTCGGCAACCGGTACTCCTCACCTGTCGATGACCCGGAGTCTATCCGCACGCCGGGGGCGTCGAGGACCGCGGTCCGCATCGCACCCTCCTCTCCCGATCCCGGGGACAGTCCCGGGTACCTGCTCTCCTCAACGCCGTCCACGGTCACGCTATTCCGGCCGGTGCCGTCACTAGGCTGGGCAGGATGAGCCGTAAGCGCACGGGACACGGGAAGTCCGACTCGGCGGCGACCCCCGCCATCGCCGCACTCCGGTCCGCCGGGGTCGACCACGAGGTGCACACCTACGACGCGGGAAACGGCGCGTTCGGCGACGAGGCCGCCCGCGTCATGGGCGAGCGACTCGGGATCGACGCCGCCAGGGTGTTCAAGACCCTGGTGCTCGCCACCGCCCGCCCCCCGGCGGGCACCCGGATCCCGCTGGCTGTCGCGGTCCTGCCGGTCACGGCGATGCTCGACCTCAAGGCGGCGGCCGCCGCGCTGTCCTCCGGGAAGGCCTCGCTCGCCCCCGTCGACGTCGCGGAGAAGGCCACCGGGTACGTGGTCGGCGGAGTGTCCCCCCTCGGGCAGAAGAGGTCGCTGGCGACCGTGGTCGACAGCTCCGCGTGGGATCACCCCACGATCCTGTGCAGCGCCGGCCGTCGGGGGTGGGAGATCGAACTGGCACCCGCGGACCTCGTCGGCCTCACGGGAGCCACGGCGGCGTCGATCGCCGCCCGGTGACGCCGTGCTAGAAGAGCATCCCGGCGGACGGGTCCACCGGCCGGACCAGTTCCGGGCCCTCGTTCCTGACGTTGGAGACCGCGCGTGAGACCGGCCTGATCTCCACCGAGTCGGCCCACTGCCCCAGGTCGCCGCCCGCGCCGTCGACCAGGGCCCTCGGGTCACCGATCACGGAGGGGTCGAGCCAGTCGGAGACCACGGACGGGTGCACCACGAGCGGCATGCGGTCGTGGACGCGGCGCAGCGGTCCGAGCGCCTCGGTGGTGAGGATCGTGCACGACAACTGCGTGACGGTCTGGTCGCCGGGGTCACGCCGGGCCTCCCACAGCCCCGCCATGAGCAGCCCCTCGTCGCCGGGCAGGCTCATGTGGAACGGCTGCTTGGGGCCCGCCCTGCCGCCGGGCGTCGCCGGCTCCCCCGGGACCCACTCGTACCAGCCGTCCATCGGGACCACGCAGTGGCGCCGCGCGACGGCGGTACGGAAGGAGGGCTTCTCGAACGCCGTCTCGACCCGCGCGTTGAACAGGGTGGGCAGCCTGCCCGGGTCCCTGGCCCAGGACGGCACCAGGCCCCAGCGCATGGCACGCAGGATCCGTCGGGGGCCGGCGGGATCGTCGAGGCGTTCGCGCGGGGCGTCCAGGACGAGGGCGGGGACGGTGGTGGTGGGCGCGATGTTGAACCTCGGGGAGACCGGGCCCCGGTCGGGCCACAACCCCGGTGGCGGCGAGGACGCCTCGTCGACGGCATCGAGCTCCACGGCGAGTCGCGCCGGATCCGAGGAGAGGGAGAACCGTCCACACATGCGGTCCATCCTCCCACCCGGACCGGGCGGGATCGGGGTCGATGCGCGACAATGACCAGGTGAGTCATTGGAACGCCCCCGTCGCCGGCACTCCCGTGGAGGCCGTCGTCCCCGTACCCGGGTCCAAGTCGCTGACCAACCGCGCCCTGGTCCTGGCCGCGCTGGCCGACGCCCCCGCCCGGCTGAGCGGGACGTTGCGCAGCCGGGACACCGACCTGATGATCGGGGCGCTCACCGCGCTCGGCACCCGGATCGAGGGCCCCACGGGG
>NZ_JAALED010000223.1:0-3254 GCF_014145155.1 Dietzia sp. B19
CGCGGCCGGGACGGCAGGCGCCGGGGTGCGCGAGAAGCGCGGCGCGGGCGCCGGCCCCATGTCCCCGGCGACCTCGACGAAGGTCTCCCTCGCCGTCATATGGGGATGGGACAGCGCCTCGGTGTAGGTCAGCACCGGGGTCGTGCAGGCGTCGGTGCCGTAGAACAGCTCGGCCCACTCGTCGCGGGGCTTCCCGGCGAACTTCCCGGCGATGATCTCGCGCAGCTCGTCCCAGCGGTCCATGTCGAACTGCCCGGGCATGTCCTCGCCGTCGATGCCCATCAGTCGCGCGAACTCCGCGTAGAACTGCGGCTCGAGGCAGCCCACGGCCATGAACTTGCCGTCCGAGCAGGTGTACACGTCGTAGAACGGGAACCCGGTGTCGAGCATGTTGGTCCCGGCGACGTCCGACCACTGGTCGCGGGCGCGCATGGCCCACTGGAACTGGCCCAGCACGGAGGCGCCGTCGGTCATGGCGGTGTCGATGACCTGACCCTTGCCGGAGGTGGCGCGCTCGATGATCGCGGCGAGGATGCCCTGGATGAGGAACATCGACCCGCCGCCGAAGTCGCCGACCAGGTTGAGCGGCGGAACCGGGCGCTCGCCCTTGCGGGCGGTGGCGTTGAGGTGCCCGGTGAGCGAGATGTAGTTGAGGTCGTGGCCGGCGGTGTGCGCGAGCGGGCCGTGCTGGCCCCAGCCGGTCATCCGCGCGTACACGAGCCGCGGGTTGGACTCGAGGCACTCGTCGGGGCCGAGGCCCATGCGCTCGGTGACCCCGGGGCGGAAGCCCTCGACCAGCACGTCGGCCTTGGCGATCAGGCCGCGGACCTGCGCCAGCCCGTCCTCGCTCTTGAGGTCGGCCTCCACCACGGTCCGGCCCCGCCGGGTGATGTGCGCCCAGCCGTCGGCGGACCTGGCGAGCTCACCGGGGCGCATGACGGTCACGACGTCCGCGCCCAGGTCGGCGAGCATCATGCACGCGTGGGGGCCGGGGCCGATTCCGTTGAGTTCGACGACGCGGATGCCGGCCAGGGGGCCGGAGGAGGCAGTGGTCACAGGTGTGCCCTTTCGTGTGGCGTTGCACACACGTTATCTTCTGCCGGTCCGCGGGAGCGGGGGAGCACGCGATAGAGGCCGGCGACGGAGGTCTACTAGCGTGGGCGCCATGACCGCAGCGCACGATCCCCTCGCCCCGCCAGTCGTCGACCGCTTCGGCACGCCGGGCACCCCGGACGCGACCCGCGTGATGCTGCTGGGCTCCGGCGAGCTGGGCAAGGAGGTGACGATCGCGCTGCAGCGCCTGGGGGTCGAGGTGATCGCGGTGGACCGCTACGCGGGCGCCCCCGCCCACCAGGTCGCCCACCGCAGCCACACGATCGACATGACCGACTCGGGCGAGGTGCGCCGGGTGGTGGAACTCGAGAAGCCGCAGGTGATCCTGCCGGAGATCGAGGCCATCGCCACCGCCGCGCTGGCGCAGATCGAGCAGGACGGGCTGGCCCGTGTCGTGCCCACCGCCCGGGCCGTGCAGCTGACCATGGACCGCGAGGGCATCCGCCGCCTGGCGGCCGAGGAGCTGGGTCTGCCCACGAGCCGCTACGCGTTCGCCTCCTCGCTGGAGGAGCTGCAGGAGGCGTGCGCTCAGATCGGGTTCCCGTGCCTGGTCAAGCCCACGATGTCGTCGTCGGGAAAGGGACAGTCCTCCCTCCACGGCCCCGAGGACGTGGAGGCGGCGTGGACCTACGCCCAGTCCGGTGCGCGGGTGACGGGGGCGCGCGTGATCGTGGAGTCGTTCGTGGACTTCGAGTACGAGATCACCCTGCTCACCGTCCGCAGCGTGGACCCGCGGACGGGGGAGATCCGGACCGACTTCTGCGAGCCGATCGGTCACCGTCAGGAGCGCGGCGACTACGTCGAATCGTGGCAGCCGCAGGCCATGACGCAGGACGCCTACGACTCGGCGCGCTCGGTGGCGGCGCGCGTGACCGGTGCGCTCGGCGGGGTGGGCGTGTTCGGGGTGGAGCTGTTCGTGCAGGGAGTGGACGTCTACTTCTCCGAGGTGAGCCCGCGGCCGCACGACACCGGTCTGGTGACGCTGCGCAGTCAGGTGCTCAGTGAGTTCGACATGCACGCGCGGGCCGTATTGGGACTGCCGGTGGTCACCACCATGTCCAGCCCGGGCGCGTCGGCGGTGATCTACGGTGGGTCTGGTATCGGCGGCGCCGGCCAGGTCGGCTCCGCCGGCGGGACGGCCGAGGGGGTCGGGTTCGAGGGTGTGGCCCGCGCGCTCGCGGTGCCGGAGTCGGATCTGCGACTGTTCGGCAAACCCTCGGCCAGCGAGTTCCGCCGCATGGGCGTGGCCGTGGCCACCGCCGAGGACGTGGAGACCGCGCGCGAGCGGGCCCGCGAGGCCGCCTCGCGGGTGACGGTGGTGAGGTAGGCGTGCGCCGCACGGCCGCAGGGTCGCGGGGCCTCGACTAGATGACGACGACGAGGGCCGTATGACGACGACGAATTCGGTTGCCGACGAGGCCCGCGGCCTCCCGAAGGAACCGACCAGCCCCTGGATCCTGATCCTGGTCGTGGCCACCGTGGTGGTCTGGCTGGCGGCGCTGGTCTGGCAGGTGATGGTCCTGCCGGAGCGGGTGCCCACGCACTTCGGTGCGGGAGGCGAACCGGACGGGTGGTCCAGCAAGGGTGGCGCGCTGGCGTTCTCGGCGCTGTTGCCCCTGCTGATGGTGCTGCCTCTCCCGCTGCTGACCACGCTCATCGTCCTCCGCGCGCCTGAGCTCATCAACGGACCCCGCAAGGAGTGGTGGACGGCGACCGCGCCGAGGCTGCGCAGGTTCGAGCGACTGGTGCGTGAGGATCTATGGCTGATCGTCGTGGTCACCCTGGCGCTGCTGGTCGCGATGCAGGTGGGGATCGTGATCGCCGTCGAAGCGCCGGGACAGCGGTTGCCGGAAGGGCTGTTGTTCGGCGGGATGGCGCTCTTCGGAGTGGGACTCGTCGCGGTGCTGCTCCGGATGTATGTGGGCGGCCGGTACGCCGAGCAGCCCGACCTGCTCTGAGCCGACCTGGACTGAGCCTGTGGATGGTCGTCCGAACTATCCACCGACCCCTCTCGCGGGCCGCATCCGGCCCGGCCGCGCACCTAGCGTGGATTCCCGAGCGGCCCGGACTCGCGGGCCAGGAGGGGGCGGGGCTGATGGCGGGATCGGAGCCGGGGGCGGGGCGGATCGCGGGAGCGGGGC
>NZ_JAALED010000224.1:0-5431 GCF_014145155.1 Dietzia sp. B19
GGTTCAGGGCATCGGCTGCTCGCCCGTCGAGGACGCCCGGAGAGGGCAGATGGTCACCCTGGCCGGGCGCGTGCGCACAGTCCTGTCCGGAAGGGGAGAGCGGTTCCTCGGGGTGACCGCCGAGGTGTACGACGGTACGGGTGCGGTGGACGTGTGCTGGCTGGGACGTGGTTCGATCCCGGGTATCGACACCGGCCGCTTCGTCAAGGTGACCGGGCGTATCGGCGTCCGGTCCGGCCAGAAGATCATGTTCAATCCACGTTACGAATTGCTCAGTGGGCAACCGGGCGCTACACGCGGAGGAGAAGTGTGACCGAGTCTGAGCGGGCCGGCGAGCAGTCCACCGGAGAAGTGCCCCCGGAGAGCGCGGGAGGTAAGCGGAAGTCCGCGTTCGGTGACCCGGACGCCTCGCTGCTCGAGCAGATGGGTGGCGTCCGCGGCCTGGTCTACTCGTCGATCCCCATCCTGACCTTCGTCCCCGTCAACGGCTTCTGGGGACTGACGGTGGCGATCTGGGCGGCGCTCGGGGTGGCGGTCGCCATGCTGGCGTGGTCACTGGTCCGACGGGAGAACCCCCAGCCGGCGATCTCCGGCTTCTTCGGGGTCGCGATCGGTGTCCTGATCGCCTGGCGCACCGGAAGCGCGAAGGGATACTTCCTCTACGGGATCATCACGCAGGCGGTGTACGGCGGGGTGTTCGCCCTGTCCGCGCTCGCGCGGTGGCCACTCGTCGGGGTGATCTGGGGCCTGCTCGACGGAAAAGGGATGTCCTGGCGCCGTCACCCGAAAGCGCGTCGGTGGTACGCCGTCGCCACGTGGATCTGGGCAGGGCTCTTCGCGATACGCGCAGTGCTGCAGTACGCGCTCTACCTGAACGACGAGGTCAACTGGCTCGGGGCCGCCCGCATCGCGATGGGCTGGCCGCTCGCGCTGCTGGCGTTCGCGGCGACGATCTGGGCGGTGCGGCGCGCGATGGTCTACGAGAGGGAGCCCGCGGAGGCCCGGGAACCCACCACGCACGACTGACACGCACGACCGATACGGCATCACCTCGGATGGACGACGGCCCCCGGCGAGTTCGCCGGGGGCCGTCGTCTGCCCAGCTCGTGTCCGTCAGCCGCGAGCGCGAGTGACGCGGTGGTCAGATCGTGCTCGTCGCCATCCGCGAGAACTCGCTCGGGCCCGTGATGGTGCGGTAGGCGAACACCGAGGCCAGGGTGGCCACGGGGATCGCGATGAGGAGCCCGACGAACAGGGCGAGGAAACCTGCCACGACGACGAGGATGTTGAGCACCGCGAGAGCGAACAGGTTTCCCGCGTCGGACTTGATCGCGTTGACGCTGGACTTCATGGCGTCGATCGCGGTCATGTTGCGGTCCACGACGAAGTGGAGGGTCCAGTACAGGAAGAACGCGATCACGATGCCGGGGATGATGAGGAGGATCAACCCGATGGACGTCGCGATCGCCACGAGGATCGCGGCGATGACGAACGCCCCGAAGTTCTGCAACTTGAAGAAGTCGCCGATCTCCGGCTTGTGCCCGTCCACCTCGAGGAGGGCTCCCCGGATGATGAATGCCTGGAACAGGAAGCTCACGGCGATCGCCAGTATCGAGCCCAGGAACGCCACCGACGCCGACTGAGAGTTGGATATCGAACTCGCGAGCCCGTTGGCGAGGAACATCGCCAACGTGACCAGAACCCACGGCAGCGGGTTGTTCTTGAACATCTGCCAGCCGGCGCCGATGGCGTCGGTGGCGGACACCCTGCCCGTCATCACCGGCCCGCCCCCCTGGCCGGACTGGGGGTACCCCGCCCCGTAACCGTGGTCACCGTACGGCTGCTGGCCGAAGCCCTGCCCTCCGGATCCCTGCTGGCCATAAGCCTGTTGGCCGTAGCCCTCCTGGCCGTAGCCCTGTCCGGGATAGGGCTCCTGGCCGAATCCCTGTGCGTCCCCCTGTCCGCCGTACTGCTGTCCACCCCAGTTCTGTTGGGCGGCGCCGGTGCCGGTCGGATCGTTCGGGTTCCCGTCTCCTGACGGGGTACCTCCGGTGGTCATGGCATCTCCAGATCTCTTCGCGTCGGTGTGAAAGATTCTTCCACCTGCCTGGCTCCGAACCTAGTCCTGTCCGGGCGTTTTGGGGAGTGCCAACTCGACGGTCGGGGCGGGGAAATGCGTGGAGCCCCGTCGACGATGTCGACGGGGCTCCGGGTCCGTTGACCGGACGAGGGTGTCAGATGTTGGCGTGGATCTCGACAGCCTGTGCGACGCCGGCCACGGTGCCGGCGATCTTGACCGCCTCCCAGGCCTGCTCCTTGGTGATGCCCTCCTTGCGGATGACGTCATCGTGCGCGGCGGTGCAGTTCTCGCAGCCGTTGATCGTCGAGACGGCCATGGACCAGAGCTCGAAGTCGGCCTTCTCCACACCCGGGTTCGCGATGATGTTCATCCGGAGGCCCATGCGGACCTGGGCGTAGTCGTCTCCCAGGAACTCCTTGGCGCGGTAGGCCACGTTGTTCATGGCCATGATGGACGCAGCACCGAGGGCGGCGTTGAACGCCTCGTCGGACAGGTGCTCGCGCGCCTCGTCGGCGATCTCGGACAGCACGGTCTCGGACCGGGTCGCCGCGGCGGTGGCCAGGAAGGTCCCCCACAGCTGCTGCGGCGACAGCTCTGTCGAGCGCGCCAGGGAGCCGAGGTTCAGTTTGAGATCCTTCGCGAACTCAGGGAGCCCGGACTTCAGGTTCTCGATGGTCACTTGATGCCCTCCTGCAGCATGTCCATCTTGTTGATGTTCTTCGTCGGGTCGTTCTTCTGCCAGTTGCAGGCGCAGACCTCGGACGACTGGAGGGCGTCGAGGACACGGAGGACCTCGTCCACGTTGCGGCCGACGGCATCAGGCGTCACCGAGACGAACTGGATGACGTTGTCCGGGTCGACGATGAAGGTCGCGCGGTCGGCGACCCCGTCCGCGTTCTCGACACCGAGCGCGCGGATCAGCTCGTGCTTGATGTCCGACAGGAGCGGGAACGG
The DNA here is from genome assembly GCF_014145155.1 of Dietzia sp. B19. NCBI lineage: Bacteria > Bacillati > Actinomycetota > Actinomycetes > Mycobacteriales > Dietziaceae > Dietzia > Dietzia sp. B19. Next base: position 3,035 of record NZ_JAALED010000224.1, read on the forward strand.
GACACCCTTGAGCTCGTCGTTGGTCGCGCGCCAGTTGAAGTGCGCGAACTCGTTGTCGATCGAGCCACCGAGGACCTGCGTGTCGCGGTCCTGGAAGTCCTCGTCGAGCTTGCCGAACGCGGCGATCTCGGTGGGGCAGACGAAGGTGAAGTCCTTCGGGTAGAAGAAGATCACCCGCCACTTGCCGGCGTACGACTGGTTGGTGAGCGTCTCGAAGTAGTCCTCGGGCTGCTGGGCGTTGACCTGCTGGAGGTCGCCGCCCTTGAGTGCGGTGAGCTCGAAGTCGGGGAACTGATCGCCGATGGTGAGAAGTGCCATGTGATCCTCCTGGGTTATGGGCCGTTCTTGAACGGGCAGGGGAGACTATGCCCGACGCGCAGTGAGAGGTAAAGCCTAATGAGGTGAAGATCACCCATAGGGGAGGGTGAATAATCATCGACGTGGGGCTATTGATCGTCCTACACTCATCGACATGGCCAATCAGCGGTTCGTTCCGAGCGTGACCCAGCTCAGGGTGTTCCTCGCTGTCGCGGAGCGTCTCCACTTCCGCAGTGCCGCTGAGGAGCTGGGAATGAGCCAGCCGTCGCTCTCCCAGGCCCTGGCGACTCTGGAGGAGGGACTCCGGGTTCACCTGGTCGAACGGAGTACCAGGACGGTGCTCGTCACACCGGTCGGGCACCAGCTCCTCCCGTTCGCACGGGCCGCGGTGGGCGCGATGGACGCGGTGGCCGACATCGCCGCCGGTAGCGGGGGGCCGCTGTCGGGCGACGTCCGCATCGGTGTGATCCCCACGGCGGCGCCCTACCTCCTGCCGGGGCTGCTGCCCGCCCTGACCGAGCGTTTCCCGGATCTGCGGCCACGGATCGTCGAGGATCAGACCGCCAGACTGCTCGAGCAGTTGCGCTCGGGGGCGATCGACGTCGCGATCATGGCCCTTCCCACCGATGCCGCGGGTGCCATCGGTATGCCCCTGTACACCGAACCGTTCGCTCTCCTCGTCCCGGCCGACCACCCGCTCGCCGGGCAGGAGGGCCTCTCCCTCGAGGCCCTCGTGGATCTCCCACTGCTGATGCTCGACGAGGGGCACTGCCTCCGTGACCAGACCGTCGACCTGTGCCGGCGGGTCTCGGCTCCGATCCTGGGTCGTGGTGGGTCGCGGGCGGCGTCCCTGACCACCGCGGTGAGGTGCGTCGCCGGGGGGCTGGGGGTGATGATCGTGCCGGAGTCGGCCGTGGTGTCCGAGAGCCGCGACCCCGGCATCGGGGTCGCGAGGTTCGTCGAGCCCGCACCGGGCCGGACGATGGGTCTGGTGCTCCGCACGGCCACGGCCGGTGACGACGCCTACGCCGAGCTCGGGAGCGTCATCACCGAGGTGGCCCAGCGGCTGTTCGGGGCGGTTGCCGCCTGACCGGCGGTCGTCCGGCGCCGGCCGGGCAGGTGGGGTTCGTCGACTCCAGGGCCCGCGCCGCCTCCAGGTACCGGGCGCGGAGCCCCTGTGTCCGCGCGACCCATCCGCGCTGGTGGGCGACGAAGACCGCTCGTCCCTCGGGGGACTCCACCGGGATCGGGTCGAGTCCCCAGGCGGACAGGTCATAGGGCGAGGACCGCATGTCGACCTCGCGGGCGTCGAAGGCCGCGGCCAACGTGTCCACCAGGAGCTCGCCGGGGGCGCCGGCCTCCATGTCCACCACGTACGAGTAGAGATCCATACCGGCGTGCAGGCAGGCCGGTTGCTCGTTGCGGACCTGTTCGGCGCGGGTGAGGACGTCCTTGTTGAGGGGGACGGCGGCCTCGGTGAAGAACCGGAGGGCGTCGAAGTGGGTGCACCGCAGCCGGGATCCGTCGACGACGTCGTCGATCAGTGGCTGAGATACCCGGAGGGGCACCCGGGGATGACGAACGGCATCGTCGCCTCCCCGGTAGAGCATGGCCCACTCGTGAAGGCCGAAACAACCCAGTGCGCCCGGCCTGGACGCGGTGGCCTCGACGATCTCGCGCGCGCGGGACAGGCGGGGGCCGCATCGGGACAGGACGGACGTGGGATCCACGATCAGTCCGGACCGACCGTGCAGGGAGGTCCGCTCGTAGTGGCGCCACTGCGCCCGTTCGGTCAGGTGGGCGTTCTCCAGGATGATCCCCGGGCCGGGATGCCAGCGTCGGACGGTGGCGACGCTCGTCCGGTAGTAGGTGAACAGGAAGTCCGCGACCGGGTGCGGCTCGCCTCGTCGTCGACGCTCGAGGTGGTCGGTGGTCAGCGAGTCGACGGCCTCGGTGTGCCGGCGCTCCAGCGCCCGCCAGAGGCGCTCGGGCACCAGAACCGGGTCGGCGGCGTGGCGCCGCGGGCTCACGACCGTCGCTTCTTCTTGGGGCGGTGCACCCGGGACTGGGCGGGCCGTC
>NZ_JAALED010000225.1:0-3442 GCF_014145155.1 Dietzia sp. B19
GCCGAGTCCCGAGCTGGGGGCGGCGTACACCCCGCCGAGCATGGGATCGACGAGCCGCGAGACCACCGCGTCGCCGAACCGGTCGGCCACGAGCCGGCCCAGCGAGACGTCCCCGCCGGGTTCCCACTCCAGCGGCGTGTCCGTCTCACGGGCGGCGACGGCCGACTCACCGGGGCTCAGCACACCGGACAGGCCGGCCACGTCGGACGGCAGCCCCATGAGGGTGCCGACCGGCATCGGGACCAGTCGACCGTCGGTGAGGATCGCCGGGCCGAGCGGTCCGGGGTGCCGCAGGGTGTCTGTCAGCCCCAGCTCGGCGACGAGCTCGGAGGCCTCCGGTCGGCGACCGATGAATGCCTCGGCCCCCAGCTCCATGGGGCCGGACGGGAAGTCGACGGTGTGCAACGCCCCACCGAGGGAGTCCGACGCCTCGAGGACCGTGATCCGTGCGCCGGGCAGGTCGAGGGAGAGCTGATAGGCGGCGGTGAGACCGCTGAGACCGCCACCGACCACCGCGACACGAGGGGCCATCCCTACGTCCCGGTCAGCTCGTGGACCAGCTCCACCACGTGGGTCACGGCACCCGGGTCGGTGGCGGGCAGGACGCCGTGCCCGAGGTTGAACACGTGCCCGCGGGCGCCCAGCTCACGTGCCCGCGCCCCCTCGTCGAGGATCCTGCGGACCTCGGAGTCCAGCGCCGAGCGGTCGGCGAAGAGCATGGCGGGGTCGAGGTTGCCCTGGAGCACCTTGCCCGGAGCCCGCACCGCGGCGTCGTCGAGCGGGATGCGCCAGTCCACACCGACGACCTCTGGACCGGCCTCGCCCATCGCCCCGAGCAGTTCTCCGGTGCCCACGCCGAAGTGGGTGCGGGGAACCGTGGAGATCACCTCGTCGGCGAAGATCCCGGTGGAGTGCGGGAGCACCATCGACCGGTAGTCCCGCAGGCTCAGCGCCCCGGCCCACGAGTCGAACAGCTGGACGGCGTCCACGCCCGCATCGATCTGCGCGCGCAGGAACACCGTGGTCAGGTCCGCCAACTTGGACATCAGTGCATGCCAGACGTCGGGGCGGGAGTACATCAGGGACTTCGTGTGCTCATGGTTACGGCTCGGTCCGCCCTCGATGAGGTAGGAGGCGAGGGTGAAGGGGGCGCCGGCGAAGCCGATGAGCGCGACCTCCGGGTCGAGCTCCGCCACCACCATGCGGACCGCCTCGCCGATCTTCTCGAGCCGGTCCGGGGTGAGATCGGGAAGCGCGGCGACCCCGGCCTCGTCGCGGATCGGCGATGCCACCACGGGCCCGGTGCCCGGCACGATGTCGATGTCCACACCCGCCGCCGCCAGCGGGATGACGATGTCGGAGAAGAAGATCGCGGCGTCCACCCCGTGACGGCGGACCGGCTGCAGGGTGACCTCGCAGGTCATCTCGGGGTCGAAACAGGCCTCGAGCATGGTGCTCCCGGCCCGGAGTTCGCGATACTCGGGAAGCGAGCGACCCGCCTGACGCATGAACCACACCGGCGTGTGAGCGGCACCGGTGCCCCCGACTTCGTCGAGGTAGGGGCCGGTCCCGGCCCGGCGCGCGGTGGCGCGGCCGGCGCCCTGGGTGTCAACGGACCTGGGATTCGAGGGCACATCGGAGTTCAGCACCCCCCCATGGTCCCACGAGTGCGCCACCGGGGCCCTCCACCCCACCCCGCTGGGCGACGGCGCGCCTCCTCGGGACGCCGCCGGGTGGTGGCTAGCGTGACGACCCGTGAGCACATCGGTCAATGACGGCGAGCCCGAGGTCTTCCGGGAGGCGGTCGAGTCGCTGTCCCGGCTCGAGGTCCGCCCTGAGATCTCCGTCGGCCCGATCCGTCCGCCGCAGAGACTGGCGCCGTACAGTCACGCGCTCGGGGTGGAGATCATCCCGCCGACCGGGGACGATGTGCCCGAGTTCTCCGACGGGGACGCGTTCGGTCGGCTGATCCTCCTCCACGACCCCTCCGGGGACGACGCGTGGAACGGCACGCTGCGGCTGGTCGCCTACATCCAGGCCGACATGGAGGCCTCACTCGCGGGCGATCCCCTGCTGCCCCAGGTCGCCTGGAGTTGGCTCACCGAGGCGCTCGACGAGGACGCCGGACCGTACACGTCGCTGGGCGGAACCGTCACCAGCACCGCGTCGGTCCGCTACGGCGACATCTCCGGACCGCCCCAGGCCCACCAGCTCGAGTTGCGCGCGTCGTGGACCGCCCTCGAGTCGAACCTGACCGGTCACGCCTCCGCCTTCTGCAAGACGCTCTCCCTGGCGGCCGGACTCCCGCCGGTCGGCGTGACCTCCCTGCATCGTCGGGCGTGAGCGGCCGACGACGCGGAGAGACCCCGCCGGGGGCGCCGCCGCCCCCGGCGGAGTACGAGTTCGTGGACGACGCCTCCGGCATCGGGTCGGTCGCCTCCGTCGTGGAGTCCTCGGCCGGACCGGTCGCGGTGGACGTCGAGCGCGCGTCGGGGATCCGCTACTCCGAGCGCGCCTTCCTCCTGCAACTACGCCCCGCCGGCGGGGCCGCACTGCTGGTGGACCCCGAGACGCCGGGCCAGACGGTCGGGCCGCTCGCGGGCGTCCTCTCCGGACGCCCCCTGCTCCTGCATGCCGCGAGCCAGGACCTCCCGTCACTCCGTGAGCTCGGGATCAGGCCGACGTCTGTCATCGACACCGAACTGGCCGGGCGGTTCCTCGGGATGGAACGGGTGAACCTCGGGGCGATGATCTCGGAGCACCTGGGCATCGGGCTGGCCAAGGCCCACTCGGCGGCGGACTGGTCGCGACGCCCGTTGCCCGCATCCTGGCTCGACTACGCCGCCTACGACGTCCTCTTCCTCCACGAACTGGCGGACGCGGTACTCCCCCGGCTCGACGAACTCGGCCGCCGCGACTGGTTCGAGGCCGAGTGCCGACACCTCGTCGACTCGGATCCGCCCGCCCCCGCCCCGGATCCCTGGCGCAGGCTGGCCCGCCTGACCTCCCTGCGCGACGCCCGCCAACTCGCCCGGGCACGGGAGTTGTGGATGGCGCGTGACCGGGTGGCCGCGGAGCGAGACATCGCTCCCAAGAGGTTGCTCACCGACGCGGCGATCATCGAGGCGGCACGCACCGCGCCGACGAACCGCACCGACCTGCTCGCGATCGAGGGGTTCGACGGCCCGCACCGCAGACGCCTGGCGGACGAGTGGCTGGCGGCGTTGGAGTGGGCCGCCGAACTCGGGCGTGGCGACCTCCCCTCTCGCCAGGCGCCGCGCGGGGAGCACCCCCCGCACACCAGTTGGAAGCGGACCGACCCGGGGGCGGCGGCGCTCCTGGACTCCGCGCGCGAGGCGCTCGGTGAGCTCGCCGAGGAGGTGGGAATCGAACAGGGGCTGCTGCTCAAGGCGTCGACGCTCCGGTTGTGGGCCTGGCGGGA
>NZ_JAALED010000226.1:0-3451 GCF_014145155.1 Dietzia sp. B19
CGCCCGGCGGAGGTCTCCGGCGGGCAACTCCAGCGCGCCTGCCTGGCCCGCGCGCTGGCCCAGGAACCCCGGTACCTGATCGCCGACGAGGCCACCGCCCATCTGGATCCGCTGAGCACGGCCGCGATCGCCCGCACCCTCCGCCGGCGGGCCGACGGAGGCCTGGGCGTCCTGGCGATCACCCACGATCTGCGGTTGGCCGAGAGTTGGGCCGACGAGGTTGTGGAGTTGGAGACCCACGCGTCGTGACGGCACCGAGACCCGAACGCAACCCGATCGCCTCTGGACACCGGCGGGTCACCGGCGCACAATCCTAACCATGTTAGGCACTCCGAATCGCGATAGGTCAGCCGAACGACGTGAGGCGACACGGCGGGAGATCATCGACGCCGCGTGGGAGGTGGCCCGCGAACAGGGCCTGGCCCAGCTGACCCTCCGCGATGTCGCGGCCCGCGTCGGCATGAAGGCGCCGTCGCTGTACTCCCACGTGGACTCCAAGAACGCCATCTACGACGCCATGTTCGCCCAGGCCTGGACCGAGTGCCTCGACATCATGCTGGCCCTGGACGAGGGACGCCCGTCCGATGCCCGGGGGACGGTCCGGATGTACGCGCGGGCGTACTTCGACTTCTGCGTGAGCGACCTCGCCCGGTTCCAGCTGATGAACCAGCGCACCATCCCCGGCTTCGAACCCAGCCCCGAGGCCTACGCGCCCGCGGTGCTCGTGCTCGACGGTCTGCGTCAGCGGTTCGCGGCCATCGGGATCACCGACCGGGAGGACATCGACCTCTACGTGGCGGTGGTGGGCGGCATGGCGGACGCCCAACTCGCCAACGACCCCGGCGGCGATCGCTGGGCCCGCCTCTTCGACCGCGCGGTCGACATGTACCTGCACGACGTCGGCATCCCGACCGACGCCCCGGTCACCACCACACAGGAAGGCACACCGCCATGACCACGACAACCGGGCAACACCGCTCGAAGAACGACCCGCGACCGCCCCGGCTGGACCGCGACACCGCCGCGCGCCTGGCCGAGACCGAGTACGAGCGGGTGGCCGACATGCTCGACCGCCTCACCCCCGAGCAGTGGGGCACCCGGACCGACTGCACCGAGTGGGACGTGCGCGCGATGGCCGGGCACATGCTCGGCATGATCCAGATGCTCGCCAGCTGGCCGGAGATGGTCCGCCAGCAGGTCGCGTCCGGCAGGCGCGCCAAGCGCGAGGGCCGCCCCGCGATCGACGCGATGACCGCGCTGCAGGTGGAGAAGAACGCCGGCCTGTCGACGGACGAACTCATCGCCCAGGTGCGCCGACTGGCCCCCAGGGCGGCCAGGAACAGGCGGCGCGCGCCGGGCGTGATGAGGAAGCAGGCCATGGAGGACAACGGCGAGTGGTGGTCCATGGGCTACCTCTTCGACGTGATCCTCACCCGCGATCCGTTCATGCACCGCATCGACATCGCCTCCGCGACGGGAGCCACCATGACGGCGACCGCGGAACACGAGGGGGTTATCGTCGACGACGTGGTGACCGAGTGGGCCGGTCGGCACGGCCAGGCGTACGACCTGGAGCTCACCGGCCCGGCGGGCGGGCGCTGGCAGCACGGCGGGCACTCGGGCGCGGGCGAGAACCTCACCATGGACGCGTTCGAGTTCTGCCGAGCACTCAGCGGCCGGGCCCCGGCGGAGGGACTGCTCCGGACCCAGGTCCCGTTCTGACCTGGATCGTGAATGTGCTTTTATCCAACCGAGTGTGAGGTAGATTACATTCCGGGCACAACGCGCTGGTAGCGCGCACTTCTCCGGCTCGTCGCCGCCTCTGACTCGAACCCGGAAGAAGGACGCCGCCATGCCCCCGTCAGAACCCCTCCCCCCGCCTCCGCCCACCGCCCGCCTCAGCCGCCGCTCGCTCCTCTCCGCCTTCGGCGGGGCGGTCGCTGCGACCGGAATCGTGGGCTTCGGCAGCGGCTCCGCCGGAGCCCAGAGCCTCACGGGTTCCCTGGGCTCCGGCTCCCTCGGGTCGTCCGGCGGCACCCCGCCGGACGGCATCCCCTCGGCGCAGCGTGAACCACTCGAGCTGCTGCTCCTGGGGACACTCGCCGGCCCGATGGTGGAGAGGACGCGGGTGGGGATCGCGTCGGTCCTCGTGGTCAACGGGGCCGCCTACGTGATCGATTGCGGCCGGTCCGCGGTGACTCAGTACGGGCTCACGGGCCTGGAACTGGCGGCGATCAGCGACATCTTCCTCACCCACCTGCACGCCGACCACATCGCGGACTACTACAACTTCGCGCTCATCGGTGGGGTGGTCGCCAACGCCGCCGGGGACAAACTCGTGGCCCCCGTCGGCGTCCACGGCCCGGGGTCCGCGGGCGGACTGCGACCGCCCAACGTCGACTACCCGGACTTTCCGGTGGTCGCCCCCCAGAGCCCGACCCCGGGCACGGCGGAGATGACGCAGCGGCTGGACGAGGCCTACGCCTACACGTCGAACATCTTCCTCCGGGACAACGGCCCCACCGGTGGACCGCCCGACCCGCGCACGCTGTTCGACGTCCACGAGATCGTGATCCCGGACGTCGGCGCCAGCTACACCAACACCTCCCCGGCGATGGACCCGTTCCTCGTCATGGAGGACCAGAACGTCCGGGTCACCGCCACCCTCGTCCCGCACGGGCCGGTCTTCCCCGCGTTCGCCTTCCGCTTCGACACCGCGCACGGGTCGGTGACGTTCTCCGGGGACACCAGCCTCAGCGAGAACCTGGACCGGTTGGCGCTCGGCACCGACACCCTCGTGCACGAGGCGATCAACGTGCGCGGCGGCAACCTGCCGCCGGCCATGATCGAGCACAACCTAGAGTCCCACGTCGAGGTCCAGGTGGTGGGGCAGGTCGCCGAGCGCGCCGGCGCCGAGCGACTGGTCCTCACGCACCTCGGCGACTACTCCGGCGTCGTGGACGTGCGGCAATGGCACGACTGGGCCCAGGAGGGCTACGGCGGGGACGTGATCGTGGGCCACGACCTGCAGCGGATCGTCCTGGCCACCCGCTGACCCCCGCCTCGCCCTCACCAGAACGAGCTTCAGGAGGAACCATGAGCACCATCGACATGATCACGTCCCACCCCCACCCGACCGGTGGTCTGCCCGTCGAGTTGCTGGCGGAGGCGATCGACGCCGCGTCCGCGTGCGCCGTCATCTGCACCGCCTGCGCGGACGCATGCCTGGCCGAGGAGTCGGTGGCGGAGCTGCGTGACTGCATCCGCACCGATCTCGGCTGCGCGGACGTGTGCGCGGCCACCGCGTCGGTGCTGAGTCGCCGGACCGGGACGATGTCGGGGGCGGTCAAGGAGTTGCTCAGCGCGTGCCGCGTCGCGTGCGCGACGTGCGCTGACGACTGCGGGTCCCACGCGGACATGCACGCCCACTGCGCGATCTGCGCCGAGGCCT
>NZ_JAALED010000227.1:0-5530 GCF_014145155.1 Dietzia sp. B19
GGCGGCCGCTCCGAGGCGGACGGCCAGGTCCACGGTGAGCGTCCGATTGGCGAGTCCGCGAACCCCGTCGGTGCCGAACAGTCGGGTCATGGTGCGTGATCCTCCGGGGTAGTGGGACCGCCACCGCACTGGGGGTGGGTGTTCCGGACCGGGTAAGGATAGCCCCGGCCGTGAGGTCCCTTGGAAAACGAGCCAGAGCAGGCCCCCGCGATCGCGGGCGCCTGCTCTGGGGTGTCGAGCGCGGAGATCAGCGCTTCGAGTACTGCGGGGCCTTACGGGCCTTCTTGAGGCCGGCCTTCTTGCGCTCGACGGCGCGGGCGTCCCGGGTGAGGAAGCCGGCCTTCTTGAGCGCCGGGCGGTCGTCCGGCGCGTACTGGATCAGCGCGCGGGCGATGGCCAGACGCAGCGCGCCGGCCTGTCCGGAGGGGCCACCACCGTGGAGCAGCGCCACGATGTCGAACTGCTCCTCGCGCTCGACCAGGACGAGCGGCGACTTGACGAGCTGCTGATGCACCTTGTTCGGGAAGTACTCCTCGAGGGTGCGACCGTTGAGGGTGAACTGGCCGGAGCCGGGCATGAGGCGGACGCGGGCGACGGCCTCCTTGCGACGGCCGACCGCCTGCGTCGGACCGGAGGAGACGACCGGGGCCAGCTGGGTCTCGGCGTCGGCCACGTAGTCGGTACCGCCGGCGTAGTCGGCCTCGCTGTAGTCCTCGGCGACCTCGGCGGCGAGTTCCGCCACCGTGTCATCGGCGAGCTCGGCCTCGGGGGTGATGTTCTCGTCGGTCACTGGGCCACCTGCTTGATCTCGTAGGGCACGGGCTGCTGGGCGGCGTGCGGATGCTCGGGGCCCGCGTACACCTTCAGCTTGGAGGCGACGGCACGACCGAGCTTGTTGCTCGGGAGCATGCCCTTGACGGCCTTCTCGACGACGCGGTCGGGGCGCGTGTCCATGGCCTTGCCGAGGGACTGCGACTTGAGCCCGCCCGGGAAACCGGAGTGACGGTGGTGCATGACGCGCTCGCGCTTGTTGGACGAGATCGCGACCTTGTCGGCGTTGATGATGATGACGAAGTCGCCGGTGTCGGCGTTCGGGGCGAACTGCGGCTTGTGCTTGCCACGGAGGATGTTGGCGACCTGCACGGCGAGTCGACCGAGAACCACATCAGTGGCGTCGATGACGTACCAGGCGCGCGTCACGTCCCCGGGCTTGGGGGTGTACGTGGACACAGGCAATACCTCTGTCTGTCTAGTGGGGCTGCCGGCCTGTCGGACGCCCACCCCCTCGCGCGGCGGCCGGTGGTGACCCGCGGAGGCGGTCCGTCGATCCCGGGACACGGGGACGACACGGACGCCAGCGGCCAAGCCTACCGCCCGGCTGTCGACACTCCAACTCGCCGATCACGGGACCGGCGCGGATCAGTTAGACTCTCCCCCGGTTCCCGCCCTCGTAGCTCAGTGGATAGAGCACGGCTCTCCTAAAGCCGGTGTCGGAGGTTCGATTCCTCTCGAGGGCACCACGGCGCGCGTCCGACCATCCGACGCCCGCCCCACCACCGCGGATGCCGCACGACGCCTCTCGGCCAGACCTGACGGGACCACTGACGCCGTTGACAGCAATACATGCACGTATGACAATCTGTGCATGCCATGGACGAGTGCCGACCCGCGAGCGATCCGGCGACTCCCGTGACATCCGCCAGCCATGCCCGGCGGCGACACGCCGGCGACGACCAGGAGCGACACCGATGACCGTGACCGACCACCCCAACGCCGAGCCCCACTCGCACACCCACGGACCCGGCTGCGGTCACGAGGCCGTGGTCCACGAGGATCACGTCGACTACCTGCACGACGGTCACCTGCACCGCGAGCACGACGGCCACTACGACGAGTGCACCACCTGCTCGTGCGACAACTGCACCGACAGTTGCGCGGTGTGCACCTGTACCGACTGCACCTGCGAGACCTGTAACCACAACGTGTGCTCGTGCGACAACTGCGGGGAGCGCCACGAGTGCGCGAACTGCGTGTGCGACGACTGCTCCTGCCCGACCTGCAGGCACGCGGCCTGAGTCACGGGTAGGCCGCCCGACCGGCCGGAAGCACCCGAGCCCGCTGATGGATCATCAGCGGGCTCGGGTGCGTCACGGGGATCAGCGTCGCAGGGTCGCGGCGAACGCCCCTGTCAACGCGAGGATCGGCAGGCCGATGAACAGATGGACTATCGCCGCGGCCAACCCGTCGAGGAACGGCACCGTCACCAGCAGCGGGAGCGCCACCGCCGCGATGATCAGCAATCCCACGGTCCACGAGAAGAACTGCTGCGGGTTCGCCGTACCCACCAGCAGCAGGTACCAGAGGAGCCCGGCCAGGATCGCGGCCACCGCCCCGTAGACCGCGTACATGGTGGGGGTGTTGCCGCCGTTCGCCCACTGGTGGCCGAAGCGGCCGAACGCCGCCTCCACCACCCAGGCGATCAGCCACCCGGCGATCGCCGCCACGAGTGCCGTGGCCGCGACGCTGCCGAGGAACTTGCCCACGTCGATCGCGGGACCGCGGGGTTCACGGCGCTCCTGATAAGCGGCCTCGTTCGAGTAGGGCTCGTCGTACCCTGGGTCTCCGCCCATCTGCGAATACGCGCGCGAGTCGGGTTGCCCCATGCGCCGCGTCTGGTCGTCCTGTCCGGGATACATCTGTTCTGACCGCCTCCGAATCGGTGTGGTGGTCACCGAGGGTAGTCCCTTTGTCCACCGACTTCCCGTCGGTCGGGGTTCGACCCCCGGGGCGCACCGGGACGACGACGCGACCCGCCCGACCGCGTCTCGCGGTCGGGCGGGTCGGGATCGGTTCCGCCCGGGTGGGCCGGGTCAGTGGTTGATGGTCTTCTCCACACCGACGCCGGTGAGGGAGCGGACCTCCATCTCCACCCGCTTCTGCGGGAACTCGTCCTTCTTCCCGAGGAACGTGCCGATGATGCCGAGCAGGAACGCCAGCGGAATCGACACGATGCCCGGGTTGGACAGGGGGAACAGCGAGAAGTCGACACTGGTGATCATCGACTTCGGGCCACCCGAGACCGCGGGCGAGAGCGCGATCAGCACGAGTGTGCTGATCAGGCCGCCGTACATGGAGAACAGCGCACCGGTGGTGTTGAAGCGCTTCCAGAACAGCGAGTAGAGGATGGTCGGCAGGTTCGCCGACGCCGCGATGGCGAAGGCGAGGGCGACGAGGAACGCGATGTTCTGCCCCATGGCGCCGATGCCCATGATGATGGACGCGACACCGATCACCACGACGGTGATCCGGGACACGCGCAGCTGGGCCTTCTCCGTGGCCTTGCCGTGCTTGATCACACCGTTGTAGATGTCGTGGGCGAACGACGCCGAGGCGGTGATCGCCAGGCCCGCGACCACCGCGAGGATCGTCGCGAAGGCCACCGCCGAGATGATGCCGAGGAATATCTCCCCACCCAGCGCGAAGGCCAGCAACGGGGCCGCCGAGTTCACGCCACCCGGCGCCGCCTCGATGACGTCCGATCCCACCATCGCCGCGGCACCGAAGCCGAGGACCAGGGTGAACAGGTAGAAGGACCCGATGAGCGCGATCGCCCAGGTGACCGAGCGACGGGCCTCCTTGGCGGTGGGGACCGTGTAGAAGCGCATCAGCACGTGGGGCAGGCCGGCGGTACCGAAGACCAGGGCGATCGACAGGGAGATGAAGTCGAGCTTGCTGGTCTCGGTGGCGCCGTACTGCAGACCCGGGCTGAGGAGGTCCTTACCCGAGTTGGCGACGGCCTCGCCGAGGAGTGCCGAGAAGTTGCCCCGCGCCGCCACCAGGACGAACAGACACATGATCAGCACGCCACCCACGAGCAGCACGGCCTTGACCATCTGCACGTACGTGGTGCCCTTCATGCCACCGACCAGCACGTAGACGATCATCAGGATCCCGACGGCCGCGACGACGATCGCCTGGCCGGTGGAATCGTTGATGTTGAGCAGCAGGGCGACCAGACCGCCGGCGCCCGCCATCTGGGCGATGAGGTAGAACAGGCAGACCGCGAGAGTCGCCAGGGCGGCGGCCATGCGGACGGGCCGCTGGTTGAGACGGAAGCTCAGCACGTCGGCCATGGTGAACCGACCGGTGTTCCGCATCAGCTCGGCGACGAGCATCAACGCCACCAGCCACGCCACCAGGAAGCCGATGGAGTAGAGGAAGCCGTCGTAACCGTTGATGGCGATGGCACCGGCGATGCCCAGGAACGAGGCCGCCGAGAGGTAGTCGCCGGCGATCGCGAACCCGTTCTGAGGCCCCGTGAAGGTGGAGCCACCGGTGTAGAAGTCCTTGGTCGACTTGGTCGACTTGGACGCCCGCAGCACCAGCGTCATGGTGACGACGATGAAGATGCCGAACACGACCATGTTGAGCAGAGTGGAGCCGACCTGCTCCCCCGGGGTGAGCTCACGGATGTTGATCAGCCAGTCGCCCATCAGGCCACCTCACCTTCCAGCTCGTGGCGGATCGCTTCCGCGCGGGGGTCGATCACCCGGTTGGCGAACCGGATGTACAGGAACGTGATGAGGAACGTGGTGACGAACTGCGCCAGACCGATGATCAGCCCCCAGGTGATGTTCCCGAAGACCCTGGTCGCCATGAAGTCGGTCGCGTAGACCGCCAGTAGCACGTACAGGAAGTACCAGACGAGGAAGGCGATCGTCATGGGGAAGACGAAGGCCCTGAACTTGCTGCGCAACTCCTGGAATTCCGGGCTGGAGTGCATCGCCTCGAAGTCAGCCGCTTCCGGGCTGCGTCGTGACGATCCTCCCACCGGGGGATCAGCTGGCTGGGACACGGAGGTCCTCCGTTTCAGTTCTCTCGAGCCACACCTCTGTAGTGATGCGCCTCACAGACTAGGACTGGAGAAGTGTGACACGGGACACAAGGGTTTGCCGAGGCCAATCCGCCCCGGGGGGCCGACGGAGGCAAACGCGGTGGTGACACCACCCCTATCGGGGGGCGGAGCCACCTCATCCGGGGGGGTCGGCGCCGGCGTCGGGGTCAGGCACCGCCCCGTCGACCGACGGCGTCGGCGAACACCCGGACGATCTCGTCGGTCGTCTGCGCGACATGACTGCTCCCCCCGGTCACCCGGGCGATCTCGGCCAGGGTCTCCGGGTCGGCGTCGTCGAGCAGGCCGACGGTCACCACGATCACCGGCTCGGACGGGTCGACCATGCCCCGGAGTGCGAGGAGGAAGTCGTCCCGGGTCAGCTCCGACACCGTGTCGTCGGCCCCGTCGGAGATCACGATGATCGAGTTGATCATGTCGGGGTCGTAGCCCGACCGGACCGCCGCGTAGGCGTCGAGCACGGTCCGGTGGAGATCCGTCCCTCCGCCGACCAGCCCGGGGAGCGACGCCAGGGCGCCGGCCAGCGAATCGCGGTGGCTCCCCTCGGGGGTGGGGGCGTCGAGGCGGGTGAGCGGGGCGACCTCGCGGTAGGGGCGCCCGTCCAGACCCGCGTCCCCA
>NZ_JAALED010000228.1:0-3568 GCF_014145155.1 Dietzia sp. B19
GACCGCGTTGACCGCGCCCATCAACGCCAGGGCCAGCGCGGCACCCGCCCCACCCCGGCGCGGGGACATCCGCCCCTGCAACACCCGCACCACCGGGAGCAGCACCCACGGCGCCAGCGCGACCGGCCAGATCTCGGAGGAGATCGACCCGAGGTCGCCGAGCATCCGGGGGGCGAGCGCGTAGAGGATCCCGGCCACGGCCCTGGTCTGGGGGGTGCCGATCCGCAGGGCGGCCGCGACCCGGACCACCCCCACGTAGGCGAGCGTCAGCAGAACCGCCCACCACAGACGTTGGGTCAGCCAGGCGGGCATCCCCACCAGGTCGAACAGCGCGAAGAACGGCCCCTGGGGGAAGAGGTACCCGTACGCCTGGTTCTGGACCTGGCCGCCGAACGACAGTCCGGTCCACAGGTGGGTGGCCTGCGAGAGAAAGCGTCCGGGATCGACGACGAGGTCGTACTTGGTGTCCGGGACGACCAGACCCGGGGACTGCAGGCAGGCGAGGAGGAGGAAACCGAGGAACGCGACGACCGCGTCACGCGCGCCTGCACCGAGACGGATCCCGCGGGTCACCTCGGCCGGCGCGGGGGAGGGACTAGCGGGCGCCGTACTCGACCTGGCCGAGGAGGGCCTGGTCGGCGGGCGGCTGCGCGACCTCCGGGATGGAGTTCTCGGCCATCGCGGAGCTGGCTCCGAAGGCGACGATGCCGCCGAGGACGATTCCGCCGACTGCGCTGGCGAGCGCTCCGGTACCGAAGCTCATCGAGTTCTCCCTGCGGGTCACGAGAATGGGGTGTCCCGGCGGTGCCCCGGGGCACGCCGTCGCCGAAAGAGTATCACCCGGTACCCGGTGGATCGTGCGTAGTGTCGCCCACAACTACTTACTGGCCGGTAAGTTGGTGTGGGACACGACACCACGTCCCGCCGGAAGGAGTCCTGTGACGACGGGGACCAAACGGATCCCACGCGCGATCCGCGAACAGCAGATGCTCGACTCGGCCATCCGCGTGTTCTCCGACCTCGGCTACCGATCGGCGTCGATGGACACCATCGCCAAGGACGCCAGGATCTCCAAGCCGATGCTGTATCTCTACTACGGCTCGAAGGAGGAACTGTTCTCCGCGTGCGTGACCCGTGAGTCCGGGCGACTCATCGACCACCTCACCTCCGCGGCGACCAGTGGGACCGGTGCGCGTCACAGTCTGGAGAGCGTCGTGGAGGCGTTCCTCGACTACGTGGACGACCACGCCGACTCGTGGAACGTCGTGTACCGCCAGGCCGTGGCCGAACCCGCCTTCGGCGACGAGGTCGAGAAGACCCGCTCCGTCCTGGTGGACCTGACCACCGATCTGCTGGCGCAGAACTCGGTGGACGGGCGCAGCCGCGAGGTGCTCGAGGTGGTCGCCACCGCGCTCGTCGGGGCCGGGGAGGCGGTCGCCGACCGCGTCGCACACCGGTCCATACCCAAATCGGTGGCCGCAGGAGTGGTCGTCGAACTCGCGTGGCGCGGCCTCGCCGGAGATCCCGCCAAGTCACTCACCACCCCGAAAGAGGAGAACCCGTGACCGACACGACCGAAGACACCACCCGCCGCACGTCCCAGGGTGCCAGGACCCTCAGCCCGTTCGACCTGGCGGGAGGCCTGCCCTCTCTCGTCTCCGATCTGCCCACCGTCCTGCGTGGTCTCCGGATCGTCCGCACCTCCCGCGGGACCGATAAGATCTCCATCGGCAGGAGGTTCCAGGAACTGGCGGCCGGCCAGCCGGACGCCCCGTTCCTGCGCTTCCTGGGATCCGAGATCACCTACGGGGAGGCGAACCGGCGCGCCAACCTCGTCGCCGAGGTGCTCAAGGCCCGTGGGGTCGAGCGGGGCGACACCGTCGGCATCTGCATGGTCAACCGGCCCGAGGTCATGCTCGCCATCCTGGGCGCGGTCAAGGTGGGCGCCTCGGTGGGCCTGCTCAACCATCACCAGCGCGGGGAGGTCCTCGAGCACTCGCAGAAGATCATCGAGTCGAAGGTCGTCCTCATCGGGGCGGAGTGCGCCGAGGCCGCCGGGTCCATCCCCCGCGAGAAGTGGCTCGGTGAGCTGATCGCCGTGGGATCCGAGGTCGACCTCCCGTTCCGCGACTTCACGGCGGGCCACCGCCCGGACGAGCTCTCGGATCTCACCTGGCTCGAGGACGAGCTGGAGAAGATGGACGCGGACGCCGGCGCCACCAACCCGCCCGAGGCGGACGAGACGCTGGGCAACGAGACCGCGTACTACGTGTTCACCTCGGGAACGACCGGCCTGCCCAAGGCCTCGACCATGTCCCACTACCGCTGGAACCGCGCGCTCGCCGGTTTCGGCCTGTCGGGTGTGCGGCTCAAGAAGGACGACGTCCTGCTCTGTCCGCTGCCGATGTACCACAACAACGCGCTCACGGTCGGCCTGGGTTGCGTGCTCGCCGCCGGCGCGTGCCTGGCCGTCGAGGAGCACTTCTCCGCGTCGAAGTTCTGGGACCAGGCCCGCGCGGCCGGGGCGACCGCCGCCATCTACATCGGCGAGATCTGCCGCTACCTGCTCAACCAGGAACCCGGTCCGGGCGACCGTGACCATTCCATCCGGGTGATGACGGGCAACGGGTTGCGCCCCGAGATCTGGGACGAGTTCCAACAGCGGTTCGGCATCGACCGGATCTGTGAGTTCTACGCGGCCAGCGAGTGCAACATCGCGTTCGTCAACGCCTTCAACATCCCCAAGACCACCGGCTACTGCCCGATGGACTTCGCGATCGTGGACTACGACCCGGACACCGGGGAGCCCCGCCGCGGCGAGGACGGCCGGCTCACCAAGGTGGGCAAGGGCGGGACAGGCCTGCTGATCAGCGGCATCTCCGACACGCAGCCCTTCGACGGCTACACGGACAAGGAGGCCACGGAGAAGAAGGTCATCCGCGACGCCTTCACCGACGGCGACGCCTGGTTCGTCTCGGGCGACCTGATGCTGGACCAGGGCCTCAAGCACGCCTCGTTCGTCGACCGGCTGGGCGACACCTTCCGGTGGAAGGGCGAGAACGTGGCGACCACCGAGGTGGAGGCGGCCGTCAGCGCCCGCCACGAGGTCGACCAGGCCGTGGTCTACGGCGTGCCGGTGCCGGGTGCCGACGGGAAGGCGGGCATGGCCGCCGTCCGGCTGCACGACAAGTCCGACTTCGACGGCGCCGCGCTCGCCGAGCACCTGCGCAGGTCGTTGCCGTCGTACGCGGTTCCGCTGTTCATCCGGCTCTCCAAGGAGCTCGAGGTGACGTCCACTTACAAGAGCCGCAAGACCGAGCTGCGCGAGCAGGCGTTCGACACCTCCCGGTTCGACGACCCGCTCTACGTCCTGTCGTCCGACAACGGATACGTCCCCTTCTACGATGGGGCAGAGAACGACGTCGTCGCCGGTAAGGCCTGAGGCCGGGGACACCACGGAGGAGGTCCCGCCGCCGCATGCCCAGTCCCCGCATGCCCAGTCGTCGTGCGCACAGTCGCCGTGTGTCCGACCGACGGGCGCGCCGCGGCGGGACCGACCTCTCCCGCC
>NZ_JAALED010000023.1:0-6949 GCF_014145155.1 Dietzia sp. B19
GCCTGCTCGGCGCACGCAACACCGCGCGCAGTCCGCGCCGCACGGCCGCCACCTCGGCCGCCGTGCTGGTGGGCGTGACCCTCACCTCGACCATGGTCACCGGGATCGCCCTGCTGGGGCCCGCCATCGAGTCGCGACTGGTCGACCGCGTCCCGCTGGACGTGGCCGTCACCGCACCCGACGGGATGTTGCCCGGCGGACTGCCCGAGCAGCTGGCGGGACTGGACGGGGTGGCGGACTCCCTCGTCGTCGTCGACATGTACGCCCGCGACGACGACGGTAGGCGCACGGTCCTGCGCGTGGCCGATCCGTCACGGGTGGCACAGGTGATGCGCCGCGAGGTCACCCTTCCCGGCCCGGGCGAGATCGTGCTGCCCGAGTCCTCCCCCGTCGCCGCGGACGCCCGTGACGGCGACACCGTCCGGTTCCGCTTCTTCACCGACGACGACGGACGGGACCTCGTCGTGCGCCGCTCATCCGACCAGTGGGCCCTCGCCGCCCCGGGCAGCGTCCCCGACTGGCCCGTGGCGCACCTGCCGGACGGATCCCCCTGGCCGGAGGGTCAGGAGATCCCGCAGCAGTTCGTCCCGCGCACCGAGCAGTGGCTGCGGATGGACGACGACCTCGAGGGCGGGTCCCTCGAGGCGGCGCTCGACGGGGTGAGGTCGGCGGTGGTGGACGCCGACCCGTCGCTGGCGGTCACCGAGACGTTCGCCTCCCGCGACCAGATCGCGGGCTCCGTCCGGACCGTGCTCACGTCCAGTTCGCTCCTGCTGGCGGTGGCGGTGGCGCTCGCACTGGTGGGAGTGGTCAACACGCTCACGCTCGCGGTCCGGGAGCGGACGCGCGAGATCGGGTTGCTCCGCGGCGTGGGCGTCACCCGGACCGGCGTGTGGCTGATGCTCGTCGCGGAGACCGCACTGGTGGCGGCGAGCGCCTCGGCACTCGGGGTGGTCCTGGGTGCGGCGTTCGGCAGGCTCGGCGCGGTCGCCATGGTGGGCCCCGGGATCGCCGGTAACATCGCGCCACCGGTGACCGATCTGATCACGGTGGGAGTCGGTGGGCTCGGGGCCGCCGTCCTCGCCGCCGCCGTGGCCTCACTCGGCGCGGTCCGCACGCGGGCGGCCGGCATCTGACCCCCGGCATGACGTGTTCCACAGCGTCGACCGGTAGCCATCCTTTGACGGAACTGAGACACTATCGTTATGCAAATTCGGGTGCTCCTGTCCGCCGGCGCGATCGCGCTGGTGGCGGCGTCGTGCGCACAGCCGGATCCGCAGGTCCTGTCGGAAGCCCCGGGGTCCGCCTCTGCCACCGAACTGACCTCCGCGGCCGAACCGACCGAGCGCGAGACCCAACCGGGTCGCTTCATCGCGCGGTGCGCGACCGAGGCCGACGGCGGCACCCCCGGGATGACCGTCTTCACGGACGGTAGCCAGAGCGTCACCGACCACTGCCTCAGCCGCTATTACATCGGGGTGCAGCCCGCCCCGGGAGCGCTGTACGTCGCCGACGACGAGACGGGGACCTACGCTCCTCCCCGCCAGCCCGCGACGGGCACCCCGACCACCCAGTGGACTCCGGCCCAGCCGCGGACGGACGTCGGTGTGCAGGATCCGTGGTTCGACGCCGACGAGCCCGACGGGGACCCGGACGAGCCGACGGAGAACGGTCCGGGCGACGGCACCACCGAGGAGACGACACCGGGCACGCCGGTGACCCCACCGGAGGGCACGACGCCGCCGACCACCTCACCGACCAGCCCGCCCACCTCTCCCGGAGGCACGGAGCCCTCCACCCCGGGCGAGGTCGAGACCACCACGACCGGGGGACAGGTCAGCCAACCCACCACCGGATCCACGGAACCGGCGCCGACAGAGGTGCCGACCGCGCCCGGAACCGTCGAGTCCGAACCCCCGGCAGCCCAGAACTCGGTCCTGCCGCCGTTCGGGTGGAGGGGATCGTTCGGGTCGGAGCAGCTCCCGGCGCTGCCCTGGCCCGCACCGACCAGCTAGGTCAGGCCTCGTCCATCCGACGACGCAGGTCCTCGCGCTTGGCCCGCCGGTCGGCGTCGACCGCCGAGATGTCGGAGTTGATCTCCGCGCGCAGGCGGGTGAACAGGATCATGGACAACGGTAGCGCGACCACCACCGAGAGTATCGCCGCGACGAGCACCGGGACGTCCACCCCGGCGAGGCGGCCGATCCCTATGATGACCAGGGTCAACGCCACGACCATCAGCAGTCTCAACACGGTGTAGAACATCATGTTGCGGGCCAGCCGTGCGCCGGGCCTGGTTCCGGTGGTCACCTGTGCCGGGATTGCCGACTCGTCTCGCTCGCTCATGAACACCAGGATACGTATCGTGGTGTGAAGGAGGTTCGAGTGATCTGGCTGTTCGCACTCATCGGTGTGGTGACCGTGGCAATCCTGCTGTGGCGGGCCTTCGGGCCCGGTTCACGGCCGGCCCCGCCGCGGGTGATCGCACCGGACGACGACCCTGATTTCCTACGGGATCTCGACGGGCGTAAACCCCTGGACCCCTAGCGTGCCAGGAGATCGACGATCGAGTCGACCGCGTGGCTGATCTGCGCCCCGGTCCGGTCGAAGACCTCGGGCTCGCGGCCGATCGGGTCCTCGATGTCCCACGCCGGGTCGTCGGTGTCCACGCCGAGTCGGGCCCGCGCCAGCCCCGCGAGGGTCAGCGCCCGGTCGGCGTCGGCGAGGTGGGCCGCCTCCAGCAGCGTGTAGGTCTTCTTCCACAGCAGCGGGGCCATCTCCTGCACGGCGTCACGGTGGGCCCGTGTCGCGGTGAGGACCAGATCGTGACCCTGCAGGAGTCGCGGCGTGAGCAGACGGGAGGCGAAACCCTCGGCGTCGCCGCCGTGGGCCCCGAGTACCCGGCGGGTCTCGGGGTGGATCGCCACACCGTTGACCGCCCTCGTCCCCGCGGAATCCGCGACCACGTCGACACCCGCGTGCGCGGCTCGCACGGAGAGCAGCCGCTCGGCCAGCGGTGACCGACACATGTTGCCGGTACAGACCGTCATCACCGAGATCGCCATGGCGCAGATCCTAGTGGGAGGCCCCCACGACGACGGCCCGGCAGGTCACCGCCCGGAACTCCCGGGCGGGCGTCACTCGCCGCGCCACTGCGGGGCGCGCTTGTCCAGGAACGCGGTCATGCCCTCCTGCGCGTCGCACGTGACCGCGTTGGTGGCCATGGTCTCGGCCATCTCGCGGTACGCCTCGCCCTGCGGGAGGTCGATCTGCCGGTAGAAGGCCTGCTTGCCGATCTGCAGGGTCAACGGGCTGGCGTCGGCGATCCGGGTGGCCAGCTCGTCGACACGGGCCCGGAGCCGGTCGGCGGGTACCGCCTCGTTGACCAGGCCCCACTCGACCGCGGTGGCGGCGTCGATCGTCTCACCGGTCAGGAGCATCTGGAGTGCGCGCTTGCGGCCGATGTTCCGCGAGACCGCCACCATGGGGGTCGAGCAGAACAGGCCGATCCTCACGCCCGGGGTGCCGAACCTCGCGGTGTCGACGGCCACGGCGAGGTCGCAGGTCGCCACGAGCTGACACCCGGCGGCGACGGCGTGGCCCTGCACCTCCGCGATCACGGGCTGGCGGATGGCCTGGATCGACTCCATGAGCTCGACGCAGGTGTCGAAGACCTCACGCTCCTCGTCGAGGGTGCGGTCGATCATCTCGCCGATCTCGTGCCCGGCGGACAGCGCCGGGCCCGACCCGGTCACCACCACCACGCCGCACGACGGGTCGTCACCGAGGTCGCGGATGGCGGCGGTGGCCTCGCGCATCATCCGCAACGACAGGGGGTTGCGGCGCTCGGGCCGGTCGAGGGTCACGCGCGCGATCGGACCGCTGCGCTCGACGAGGACGTACGGGGTGCTCACTGGGGCCTCCGGGAGGGACGGGAGTGCGTGTCCCCCGGTTCTACCCCGCCGGACGGGTCCGTGGCGCGGGAGTGGGGACCGACGCCCCCGATGGAGGTCGGGACCGCGGCGCCCCGGGGCCACCTCGCCGGGACTACCGGGCCGGGACTACCGGGCCGGGGGTTATCGAGCCGGGACCGGGTGCTCGCCTCCACACCACTTCTCGGCGGGCACGGCCGCCTTGACCTGGTCGACGTGCTGACCACAGCCGTCCCAGGTGGTCTTGCCGCAGACGGAACAGGCGACGGGATAACACATGGCGTCCTCCTTCATGGAGTTCTCGACCCGACAGGGCGTCGTTCGATACCCCCTAGGGTATGTCAGTCCGCGTTCGGGCGCCACTTCTCGTCCACCCGCGCGGTGGCCTCGCGCAGACGCTCCACGTGAGCCTCGCAGTCCTCCCATCGCGGCAGGCGCCCCGCGGCCGCGACGTCGAGCAGACTCGGGGCGTCGCGGTCCTTCTGGCTCATCACGTGCGTGATCGGGGTGCCGTCGAGCGCGACGGAGGGCCAGTCGATCGCGATGTGGGAGTCGAACGCGTCCACCGCGTGCTCGGCACCCGGTCGCCACCCCTCCGAGCACAGGTACATGACCGTGGACTGCGGCTCCAGCGAGAGGAATCCGTGCGCCACGCCCTCGGGGACGTAGATCGCCCGCTGGTCGCTCGAATCGAGGACCACCCCGGACCACTCACCGAACGTGGGCGACCCCACCCGCACGTCCACCACGACGTCGAACACCGTCCCGGACGGGCACATCACGTACTTGGCCTGCCCGGGCGGCACGTCGGCGTAGTGCAGGCCGCGCAGGACCCCCTCCCCCGAGACCGACACGTTGACCTGTGCGAGGTCGAAACGGTGCCCGGTCAGGCGGCGGAAGGTCGGGTCGGTGAACGCCTCGTGGAAGACCCCGCGGTCGTCCGAGATCCGGCGGGGGGTGATCTCCCACGCCCCCGTCACACTCAGCTCGCGTAGCTGCACCGGCGGTCCCGCCTTCCTGGTCACCTGACTTCGATCCCGCCCACCCTAGCGGGACACGCCGCGGCCGCCCGAGTGCGTCAACCCCTCATGGCGCCGACGATCTGGCCTGCCGTCCACTCCCCGATCAGCAGGCAGTCCATCGCCGAGTCGTGCAGGGCCGCGTCCTCGCGCCACCCGGTCACGACGAACTGGAAGACATAGGTCGCCTCGTCGTCGCTCCATCCCACGATCAGGCTCGAGGTGGCCATCTCGCCGGGCTCGGCCGTGTAGGTGCCGCGGAGGTAGCGGTAGATGCTGCGTACGGCGCCGGCGTCCTCGTCCCCCTCGCCCGCGACCTCCTCCAGCACCGTCCAGTCGGACAGGACCTCCGCGGTGGCGACGATCATGGTCACCGCGTCGTCGGTGGACATCGCGGGCGCCACGCGGGCGCAGGTGGCCACGGCGTTGGGCGAGAAGCCGTCGCGGTGGGCCCCCGGGTCCACGTAGATCACCGCCGACGGCTCCGGCGACTCGATCCGCTGCCACGGCGGGTTGTCCACCCACGTCAGCGGTTGCGCGGCCACCGCCATCGGGGGGCTCGCCTCGAGCGAGCGGCCGGTCGAGGCGCAGAACTCCTGGATGGAGGCCATGTCAGCCCTGCAGTCCCGCGCCGACGATGTGCGCCCCGCCGTCCACGACGAGCGTCTGCCCGGTGATCCAGTGGGCGTCGTCGGAGAGCAGGAACGACACCGGGCCGGCGATGTCGTCCGGCACCCCCAACCGGCCCGCCGGCAGTGCCGCGGACATCTGCTCCTCGCGGCCGGAGTAGAGGGCCTCGGCGAATCGTGTCTTGACCACCCCCGGCGCCACCGCGTTGACGCGGACGGCGGGGCCGACCTCCACCGCGAGTTCCTGCGTCAGGCGCATGACCAGTGCCTTGGTGGCGCCGTACCACCCGATGCCCGGCGAGGGTGCCAGTCCCGCGATCGAGGCCACGTTGACCACCGCCCCGCCGCGCTCACCGAGACCCGAGTGATAGACCTTCTGCGTCCACGCCAGGGTGCCCAGTGCGTTGACCTCGGTGATCTTGCGGGCGGCCGCCAGGTCCACGTCGACCGTCCGACCGAAGACGGGATTGATGCCGGTGTTGTTGACCAGCAGGTCCACCGGCCCGAACGCCTCCTCGGCCCGGGCCACCGCCTCGCGCTGGTGGTCCTCGTCGTCGGACTTCCCCGCCACCGCGAGCACCCGGTCCGGCGCACCCAGTTCGGCGACCGCCTCGTCGAGGCCCTCCTGCCCGCGGGCGGTGATCACCACGGACGCACCCTCGGACAGCAGTCGCCGCGCGATCCCCAGACCGATCCCACGGCTGGCGCCGGTGACGAGAGCGGTCCTGCCCGCGAAGCGGTCGGGCACGACGGGGCCGGTGCGGGGGGCGGGAAGGGGGGAAGGGCTCACGTGTCGTCTCCTGGTGCGGTTCGGGGCTCTCGGGTGTGCACTGCCAGCCTAGAGGCCGTGTCCCCGTCGTACGTTCACGGGATTTTCTCAGCCCGCCCCCAGGGAATACCGGCCGACGGGCGGGACGGGAGTTACAGTCGTCGTCAGGACTCAACCGGCCGTCACGCACGGCGCAACTACCCCAGGGCGTGCCCATGTCACCACTTGATCCACGCGGTGCGGCGGACACCCCCGTGTGCTCGATCCTCGACATCCCGGGGCCCCGCTGGTTCCACCCGGGCGACCCGATCTGGCGTGTCCACGGCGACGCGGCCACCCCGATCGGCGTGACCACCGGACTGCTCATGCTGGCCGCCAACCCCGCCTTCGCGGCCGCGCTCACCGCCGCTGACGCGGTCGAGAACCCCTGGTCCGCGGACGGCTACCTGCACGACCTCATCGAGATCACCACGTTCGGCACGGTCGACGACGCCATGGTGACGATCGAGAACTCACACCGCGACCGCTCCACCTTCTCCGGCACCACCGAGCACGGCCAGTACTACTACGGTTCGGATCCGGAGCTCATGGAGTGGGCGC
>NZ_JAALED010000229.1:0-8874 GCF_014145155.1 Dietzia sp. B19
GCGCTGCTGGACGCGGTGGACCGGGTGACGGGTGAGCACGGGGCCGTCACCGGCCGCTATGAGTGGCCGGCGGTCGCTTTGGCCTCCGCGGCCTGAGCGAGAGCGCAGCCCTCCGCGGCCTGAGCCGTTCGGTGGCCCCGCCGGCTCCGGGTAGGATCGGCAGTCGAGCCCCGGCCGGTCCGGGTCCGCCCCGCGTTTCCACCGATCGAGGAGTTTCACCGTGGCCCGAGTCGTCGTCGAAGTCATGCCCAAGGCCGAGATCCTCGATCCGCAGGGCCAGGCCATCCACCGGGCCCTGGGCCGTCTCGGTCACCCGGGCGTCACCGACGTCCGGCAGGGAAAGCGGTTCGAGCTCGAGGTCGCCGACGACGTGTCGGACGCGGAGCTCGAGGAGATCGCTTCGTCGCTGCTGGCCAACACGGTGATCGAGGACTGGAAGGTCGTGCGCGTGGACACCGCCGAGGTGGCCTCGTGACCGCTCGGATCGGCGTCATCACCTTCCCCGGCACGCTCGACGACATCGATGCCTCGCGGGCCGTCACCAGGTCCGGCGCCCAGGCCGTCTCGTTGTGGCACGACGACGCGGACCTCAGGGGCGTCGACGCCGTGGTGGTGCCCGGCGGCTTCTCCTATGGCGACTATCTGCGCTGCGGTGCGATCGCCTCGATGGCTCCCGTCATGGGCGAGGTCATCACGGCCGCCCGGGGCGGCATGCCGGTGCTGGGCATCTGCAACGGTTTCCAGATCTTGTGCGAGGCCGGCCTGTTGCCCGGTGCTCTGGGGCGTAACCGCGACATGCATTTCGTGTGCCGGGACGAATGGCTGCGCGTGGAAAACACCGGCACCGCGTGGACAAGCCGGTTCGAGGAGGGGGCGGAGATCCTCATCCCCCTCAAGTCCGGCGAGGGCCGATACATGGCCACCGCCGAGACGATCGAGCAGCTCGAGGGCGAGGGGCGCGTGGTGTTCCGCTTCGCGGGCGACGCCCCGAACGGCTCGACCAACGGGATCGCCGGGATCTGTTCGGAGAACGGACGGGTGGTGGGCCTCATGCCCCACCCCGAGCACGCCATCGACCCGTTGACCGGGCCCTCTGACGACGGGCTGGGGTTGTTCCTCTCCGCGCTGGACGCGGCGGTCACCGTCTGAGCCGAGACGCGAACGCAAATCGAAGGGCCCGCCGGATTCGCTCCGGCGGGCCCTTCGACTGTGTGGGTGACTCAGAAACCTATGCGGCTGCCGAGATCAGCCAATGCTGCTGCCGAGGTCGGCGCCGAAACCGGCGGCGAGGTTCAGCAGGAAGGCCGGCAGGATGAACGCGGCCGTCAGCAGGGTGTCGATGGCGGACGACCCGGTCGGCTCGCCAACCAGGCTGCCGAATTCGGCGCTCAGGGGGGCGGTGGCTTCGGCGATGGAACCGGTGAGGTTCATGGGAACTCCTTCGGATATCCGCCCCGATCGGACTCGGGGCGAGTGCCGGCGACCCTGATGGCAGCACGTGCCAACTGATTCTGCACCTTTTCACAGGCGCATGGTCAACATTGGCCACTCCAGAGGCAGATGACTCTCCTGCCACACCGCCTGCGCTCGTGTCCCGCCGTTCGCGCGACCGACACACGGCGGGAGTGATCCGGGCCCGAGATACCAGGGCCGGACCACTCCGCGACCGGTGATCAGGCGGGGACGGGGAAGACCCCCGTGCTACCCAGGTCGCCGCCGAATCCGCCGATGAGCATCAGCAGGGAGTTGTAGAGGTACACAGGGGTGGTGACCAGCGTGTCGAGGAACGCCGAACCGGTGCCCCCCTCCAGGCTGCCGTAGATGCCTTCGAATGCCGAGTTGCCTGCGTCCAGAAGCGAACCGGTGAGGTCCATGGGGTCTCCTCAGAGTCGTCGCCCAGGCCTGAATGGCCTGGGCGAATGGCGGCGACCCGGGTGGCCGCACGCGCGTGATCATTGTGCACATCCATTTGGGCAGATGCTCAGATTTTACCCCGTGGATGAAAGCTATCTCACCGCGTGCGTGCCCACGCCCCGCCGCCGACCCTCAGGTCAGAGCCCGCCACTGCCGGTACTGCCCAGGTCGCCCCCCAGGCCTCCGATGAACATCACGACGATGTTGTATGCGTACGCCGGGGCGGTGGCCAGGGTGTCGATGAACGACGAGCCGGTGCCTTCGAAGCTGCCGTAGACTACTTCGAACACTGAGTTGCCGGCTTCGAGTAGTGAACCGGTGAGGTCCATGAGGATCTCCTTCATCTCTGCACCCACGGTTGGGCCGGGGGTGCGCCGAGAGCGGCGGCCCGAGTGGTCGGCGCCCAGCCCGGTGACCGGGCATATGAGGATCATCTCACCTTCCTGGGGCGGTGAGAACCTTCGACGCCGGATCGTGACCGTGGCCGGACTGACGGTCGGACCGGCCGCGGTCGGCGATGCCGCGCGATGCGGTAGAACCATGGGGTGAGCGAATCCAGCACCCAGTCCGTGTCCGCGTCCGACAAGTCCGCCAGGCCGTTCGACATCGTCCTCTACGGTGCGACCGGTTTCACCGGCGGCCTGGTTGCCGATTACCTGCTGCGGAACCTCCCCGAGGGTGGTGCGTGGGCCGTGGCGGGTCGGTCGCGGGTCAAGCTCGATGCGCTCGTGGCCCGGCTCAGCGCCGAGATGCCGGATGTCCCGGCTCCGGGGGTCGTGGTGGCGGACACCGAGGATCCCGGGTCGTTGGCGGACATGGCCAAGGCGGCCCGTGTCGTCCTCACCACCGTCGGTCCGTACCTCGAGTACGGCGAGCCGCTCGTCGCCGCGTGCGCCGAGGCCGGGACAGACTATGTGGATTTGACGGGCGAGCCCGAGTTCGCCGACCGTATGTACCTGGAGTACCACGACAAGGCCGTGACCTCCGGCGCGCGGATCATCCATGCGTGCGGGTTCGACTCCATCCCCCACGACATGGGGGTGTTCTACACGATGAAACAGGTCCCCGAGGGCGTGCCGGTGGCCGTCTACGGCGCGGTTCACGCCGACGCCCAGTTCTCCGGTGGCACCTTCCACTCGGCCATCGGCCAGTTCGCCAGACTCCGCGAGGCCGGCCGTACCGCGAAGGCGCGGCGCACAAAGGAGGGCAGGGTCGAGGGGCGGCGGATCAAGTCGGTGACGGGCAAGCCGCATCACGACAGCGTCCTCGGCCGGTGGCTGGTGCCACTGCCCACGATCGACCCGCAGATCGTGTTGCGGTCCGCGGCCGCGTTGGACAGCTACGGCCCGGACTTCACCTACGCGCACTATGCCTCGGTCAAATCGCCGCTGACCGCGACGGCGGGCATGGTCGGAGTCGGGGCGTTGACCGTGGGTTCCCAGATCGGCCCCATTAGGTCGCAGATTCTCAAGCGGATCGACCGCGGTGCCGGGCCCAGTGAATCCCGCCGCGCCCGGTCGTCGTTCGACGTGACCTTCGTGGCGTTGGCGGGCGGGCGCCGGGTGGTCACCCGGGTCAGCGGCGGTGACCCCGGTTACACCGAGACCGCCATGATGATTGCGGAGTCGGCGCTGTGTCTGGCCTTTGACGATCTTCCTGCGCTCTCGGGGCAACTCACCACCGCCCAGGCCATGGGGGAGGCGTTGCTCGAGCGTGTCGAGCGCGGCGGCCTGACCTTTGAGGTGCTGTCGACCTAGCCCCGGCTGGTAGCGGATTCGCGGGCTGCCGCAGGCCGACTAGACTCTGCCCCGTGACGACTCACGTGGACTCCATCTCGCACGCCTCCGACACCCCCGAGCTGGCCCAGCCGTGGGCGGAACTCGGACTCAAGGAGGACGAGTACACCCGCATCCGGGAGATCCTGGGCCGTCGGCCCACGGACGCCGAGCTGGCCATGTACTCGGTCATGTGGTCGGAGCACTGTTCGTACAAGTCGTCCAAGGTGCACCTGCGCTACTTCGGCGAGACCACCACGGACGAGATGCGGTCCACCATGCTCGCGGGGATCGGCGAGAACGCCGGCGTGGTGGACATCGGCGACGGCTGGGCCGTGACGTTCAAGGTGGAGTCGCACAACCACCCGTCCTACATCGAGCCGTACCAGGGCGCCGCGACCGGTGTCGGCGGCATCGTCCGCGACATCATGGCGATGGGCGCGCGCCCGGTGGCGGTCATGGACCAGCTTCGCTTCGGCCCTGCCGACGCCGATGACACCCACCGCGTCCTCCCGGGCGTCGTGGCGGGAGTGGGCGGCTACGGCAACTGCCTCGGTCTGCCGAACATTGGTGGCGAGACCGTCTTCGACGAGTCCTACGCGGCCAACCCCCTGGTCAACGCGCTGTGTGCCGGCGTGATGCGGGTCGAGGACCTGCACCTGGCCTTTGCTTCCGGCACCGGCAACCGGATCATCCTCTTCGGCGCCCGCACGGGACTCGACGGAATCGGCGGGGTGTCCGTCCTGGCCTCTGAGACCTTCGAGGAGGACGAGCACGGCGCGCCCGTCAAGCCCCGCAAGCTCCCCAGCGTCCAGGTGGGCGACCCTTTCGCCGAGAAGGTGCTCATCGAGTGCTGCCTGGACCTCTACCGCGACGAGCTCGTGGTGGGCATCCAGGATCTCGGTGGCGCGGGTCTGGCCTGCGCCACCTCCGAGCTCGCCGCGGCGGGTGACGGCGGCATGCACGTCGTGCTGGACAACGTGCCGCTGCGCGCCGAGGGGATGTCGGCCGCGGAGATCCTCTCCAGCGAGTCCCAGGAGCGGATGTGCGCCGTGGTGGCGCCGGAGAACGTGGACGCCTTCATGGCGGTGTGCCGCCGGTGGGACGTGTTGGCCACCGACATCGGCGAGGTCACCGACGGAGACCGGCTCACCATCGAGTTCCGCGGTGAGACCGTGGTCGACGTCCCCCCGCGCACCGTGGCCCACGACGGCCCGGTCTACGAGCGCCCCCTGGAGCGTCCGGCGGACCAGGACGCCCTGCAGGCGGACACCACCGCCACGTTGGCGCGCCCGGCCACCGGTGAGGAGCTGCGCCGGACTGTGCTCGACATGGTGGCCAGTCCCGCGCTCTGTTCGCGGAAGTTCATCACCGAGCAGTACGACCGCTACGTTCGCGGCAACACGGTCCTCGCGGAGCACGCGGACGGCGGGGTGCTGCGGATCGACGAGGAGTCGGGCCGCGGCATCGCGCTGTCGACCGACGCCTCGGGCCGCTACACCCGTCTCGATCCGTACACCGGCGCCCGCCTCGCGCTGGCCGAGGCGTATCGCAACGTCGCCGTCACCGGCGCGCACCCGGTCGCCGTGACCAACTGCCTCAACTTCGGCTCGCCCGAGGACCCCGGTGTCATGTGGCAGTTCCGCGAGGCCGTCCACGGACTGGCCGACGGGTGCGCCGAGCTCGGTATCCCCGTGACCGGCGGCAACGTCTCCTTCTACAACCAGACCGGGTCCACGCCCATCCTTCCCACGCCTGTCGTGGGTGTGCTCGGAGTGATCGACGACGTGGCGCGTCGCACCCCCACCGCCTTCGGCGACACCCCGGGGGAGAGCGTCTACCTCCTCGGCGAGACCCGCGACGAGCTCGACGGGTCCATCTGGGCGCAGGTCGCCCACGGGCACCTCGGAGGCATGCCCCCGACGGTCGACCTCCGGTGGGAGGCCACACTCGCCCGGATCCTGGCCACGTGCTCCAAGGACGGCCTCATCACCGGCGCACACGACCTGTCGGAGGGCGGACTCGCGCAGGCGCTCGTGGAGTCGGCCCTCGCCGGGGAGTGCGGCCTCCGGGTGGTGCTCCCCGCCGACGCGGACCCGTTCGTGTGGCTCTTCTCCGAGTCGGCCGGCCGCGTGATCGTGTCGGTCCCCCGGGGCGAGGAGATCCACTTCCAGCAGATGCTCACCGCGCAGGACATCCCGCACACCCGGATCGCCGTCACCGACCCGGACTCGGGGACCTTCGAGGTCCAGGGGCAGTTCACCCTGACCACCGAGGAATTGCGTGCCGCCCACGAGGGGACGCTGCCGGCACTGTTCGGCGTCGACCCGGTCTGAGACGGTCGTTCTGAGACGGGCCGGTCGTCACCGGGTCGGTCGGAGTCGGACCGGTCGGGCGCTAGCCGATGCGTGAGCTCCGCAGACCGGAACGACTGCTCGCCGTGGTCCTGGCCGGCACCGCGGGTTTCGTCGACGCGGTCGGGTTCCTCGTGGTGGGCGGCTACTTCGTGTCGTTCATGAGCGGCAACTCCACGAGAATGGCCGTCGACCTGGTGCAGGGTGACCTCGGTGGCGCGGGGATCGCGGCAGTCGTCCTGGTCTCGTTCTTCCTCGGCGCGGTCGCCGGTGCCGTGGTCACCCGCCTCCGACCCCGGGATGACCGCCCGGCCGTCCTGGCCCTGGTCGCCTCCCTGCTGCTGGTGGCGCTCGCGGTGCACCAGCTCACGGCCGCCACGGTTATCGGGGCGCCGGTGTCGATGACAGTGGTCGCGGCGTCCATGGGTGCCATGAACTCGGTGTTCCACTCCCGGGGTGAGGTCTCCCTGGGGGTCACGTACATGACCGGTGCGGTGGTCAAGTCGGCCCACCGGCTGGTGGACGCGCTGGCAGGGGGATCGTGGGCGCCCTATCGTCAGCAGGTCTCATTGTGGGCTGCGCTCGCGTTGGGTGGCGTGGGGGGTGCGGTGCTCCAGGTGCGCCTCGGCGTGGCCGCGCTGGGCGTCGCCGCAGCTGTCGTGACCGGCGCTCTGCTCGTGACCGTCTGGGTGCGCGGGCGGGAGAACCGCGGCGTCTGAGCGGGGGTCAGCCTCGTCGTCGTGCCCGGTGATAGGTCTCGCGCGCGGCGAGGCCGTGGACCACCTCGTCGATCATGGGACGGACGAACCGAGCACGGTGGGCGGTGTCGGAGGCCGCCGCGGCGGCCAGGTTGAGGGCGGAGAACGCCGCGAGGGTCAGCGAGACGCGAACCAGCGTCACGCTGACCGGGACGCCCGCCAACAGGCCCCCCAGATCCTCCGTCGGCCGCAGCGTCCAGCGGGTCTCGGTGGCCTCCGGGATCGCTATCCAGCCCAGGAACACGAAGAACAGGAAGACCAGGCAGGCGAACAACACGGCCTGGATGAGGGTGGCCAGCACCGGGACCAGCAGGATGTTGATCCGCTCGGACCATCGCAGTTCCCGGCCCGGCGCCCGCGCCTCCAGCTCGTCGTGGAGGTCGTCCCGGGTGGTGATCGCCACCAGCAGCACGGTGAGCAGACCCATGACGCCCACCACTGCGAACGTCCGCGGCCAGGACAGCGCCACCATCACCTGCCAGATCTCCGCGCTGAAGAACAGGAAGAGCACGGCCAACATGAGGACCGGCAGGACCCGGGCCACCATGTGGCCCATGGTGCCGAGCTCGCGCCGGACCCGCCGAGCGGCCCAGCGCACCAGCGAGCCCGCGCCGATGTAGGTGCCCATCAGGACCCCCACCAGGAGCATCGACGTGGTGCCCAGTCCGGGGCCGTCGTGGTGCTCGAAGGTGAGTGGCGCGGCCACGACGAGGGCGACCGCAGAGGCGAGCCCGACGACGGAGCCCGCCACCCGGCCCAGGCGACGCACCACGCGGGCCACCAGCCAGCCGAGGATTGGCGCGGCGACGACCAGGCCGAGCGCCAGCAGGAGCAGCAGGATGATCGGATCGGTCACTCCGATGTCGTCCAACTCCGGTGAGTCCTCGCCGACCCGCTCGAGCAGCGCCACCGCGTAGTCGTTCGCGCGGTCAAGCGCGGAGAGGCCCGACGTGGCCACCGCGAGACCCGCGCTGACTCCCGCGGAGCGGATGAGGATCTCGCGTGACCGCGTGGACGGGACGATCATCAGTGGCAGTCCCAGCGACCGCAGGTACTCCTCGTGGGCGCCGCGGTTGCGGGCCGGGGTCGGATCGGTCGTGGGCACGGGGACATTCTGGCAGTCATCGCGGTCCCCGCGGCCCGTACCGCCGACTATCGTCGAGCCATGCCCACCAGTGAGCGAGCGGTGCAGACGCCCGGCGCGGGGCCGGCAGCGCCCCCGGTCTACGCCCGTCTGCCGTCCAAGGTGCGGGACGACGATGTCCGGCCGGCACTGCCGGGTCAGGTCGTCGACACGGTGTTCTTCACGCTGGCCACCCTCGCGGCCGGATTCCTGGGCTGGCGGCTGCTGGACGAGGTGTGGCGCCACACCTGGTGGCACCTCTTCCTCCTGATCCCGTTCTGGGCGCTGGTCGCCTATCTGGTCCTGCCCCGACTGCAGACGCTGATCACCTCGGTGTACGTGCCGGGGTACTTCATCGCCCGCACCCGGACCTCGGACGGGTTGCTGGGGGACCCGGTCAATCTGGCCGTCGACGGCACCGCGCGTCAGATCCACGAGGCCATGACGGCGTGCGGGTGGGTGCTGGCCGACGACATTACGGTCCGCTCCTCCTGGGGCATCATCATGTCCTCGGTACTGCGACGGTCCTACCCGTCCGCGCCGGTGAGCCCGCTGCGGCTCTTCGGCCGCAGGCAGTGTCTGGCCTACCAGCAGGAGGTGGAGGGCAACGCGGCGCAGCGGCACCACGTCCGGTTCTGGCGATGCCCCGACGGGTGGCTGCTGCCCGGTGGCCACCGGGTGCAGTGGCTCGGGGCCGGCACCTACGACCGGGCTGTGGGGCTGTCGCTGTTCACCCTCCAGGTGACCCACAAGATCGACGCGGACATCGACGTGGAACGCGACTACATCGTGGACTCGATCCGGTACCACGTCCCCGCCGCGGGGGTCCGGGTGCTCGAGAACTTCTCCGCCGGTTACCACTCCCGCAACGGCGGGGGTGACGCGATCCGCACTGACGGTGACCTGCCGGTGGTGGACCTGCGGTCCGTGCCGGTCCCCGAGGCGGCGGC